>JBGCFL010000031.1:0-16748 GCA_045106975.1 Ekhidna sp.
CATATTTGAGAACAAAAGATGCTAAATCACATATTGTAGATCATGCATTGGATGATTTAGTAGATTTATTGGATCCACAACTTTTCTTTAGAATCAACAGGCACATGATCGTTTCATCCAATCAGATCAACTCTATAGATGCTTTTTTTAACAACCGACTTATTCTTCAGCTTTCGCCAAAGTATGATGAAGATGTATTGGTGAGTAGAGAAAAAGTAAAGGCTTTTAAGCAGTGGTTAGATCAGTAGTCATCATTCTTTTAATCAAAAGCAACCTTCGGAATATCACCCCAAATAGCATTTCGCTGCTGCTTTACGTTTTCTAATACTTCCTGTCCTTGTTTGGTGACCCTGAAAAGATGCTTCCTCCTCCCTCCTCTCTCTGAAGTGGCATCACCATACCTAGAATCAACATACCCCTTGGACTGCAAGCGAGCAAGAGCGGCATGAACTGTACTAATAGTAATAGAGCGATCACAGCGTTCTTTGATCTCCTTCATAATGGCTACACCATAGGCTTCATCATAAAGCAGTGCTACTGTGAGCATGATCAATTCTTCTAATTCTCCTACGTTGGTTCCTTTCATGTTATTCTCTGCTTAAAGTTTTGGAAGGGTTGGTATTGGCCGTTTTCGCCGATAGTCCGCAAATGATCAACATACTAATGAACAAGGTGATAAATCCTGCAAAAGCAAAGGCCAAAACATCAATGGAAATCTTGTATACGAATTCATTGAGCCATTTTGAAATCAAGTAGTATGCTAGCGGAGCAGCTAGTATAAAGCTTGCCAAAATGATGTAGACGAATTGCTTGTTGATCAAGGAGACAATAGAACCAACAGATGCACCCAGTACTTTTCGAATACTAATTTCCTTTTGTCTCTGCTGAAGAATCAATGCGGTAAGTCCGTATAAACCCATGGCACACAACAAAATACTAATCATGGAATAGACGGTAGACATTCCTAACAATTGCGTTTCTTTTTGATATTGGCTATTAAACCACTCATCTACAAAATAGAAGTCGATCGGCGTTCTTGATGCTAGATTGTCCCACGTTTCAGTAATGTAAGCGATGGTCTTCCGAGGATTGTCACCAGTGATTTTTACTGAAGTATTCCAGATAGTCTCCAAGTCTAAGTATAAAACCATAGGCTCTATAGTGGCAGTCGCAAGCGAATTGTAGTGAAAATTATCAATCACTCCAATTACAGTAAGTTGATTGCCGTCCTCACTAAACCGAATGTGTTTACCAATCGGATCTTTCCAGCCTACAAAATCAACCATCGCCTGATTAATAACAATATTGGTAGAATCATTTGTTGAGTTTTTGAAAAATGTACGCCCCAAATTGACAGCCATACCATAAGTCTCAAAAAATTCTTGATCTACACCAAAGACACGAGTCATCACTTCATCGGTGTATCCTTCTGGTAGAGAGGTTGTCGAATAAGTCCCTGATCCAACACCTGCACGAGAAGTGGACACGGAAGAAATGTTTGGATTTTTCAAGAGCTGGTCTTTGAATACACCTACCTTTTCAATCATCTCATTTTTTATATCTATGACAATCACTTGCTCTTTATCAAAGCCCAAAGGCTTGTTTTTGAGATAGTTAGTCTGACGAACGACCATGATAGTACATATAATTAAAAAGATAGAAATACCGTACTGAAGAGTTAAAAGGATTTTTCTGAACCAGCCTGTAGAACCTGAAAAAGAAGAACCTTTCAAAATGGAAGAGATAGGTGGTGATGAGAGTACAACGGCTGGATAGTAACCAACGAGGATACTTATACCAATCACAAAACCTACAGCAGCAAGTAAAATTATTGGTTGAAATAGAGCAGAGATGGTCAACTCTTTGCCTAAAAGTAAGTTCAGTTCAGGCAGCAATAGCATCAAAATGATATAGCTGACAATCACAGAAATAAGCGTGCTTATGAAAGTTTCCGAGACAAAACGCACCATCAATTGACTTATACTTGATCCCATCACTTTTCTGATGCCGACCTCCGTATGCGTTTCTGCAGCACGTGAGAGCATGATGTTCATATAATTCACGCTAGCTATTAGGAAAACTAGTAGGGCTGAAAAAGCCAAAGTATAAACGAAAGTGATGCTACCCGTTTTCATACTTCTCCCATTTCTAATATCATCCCCGTAGAGATACATTTTACTAAATGGAATAAGCTGTAAAAAGTAATTATCCGCACGTTCCTCAAAGTGTCTTTCCATCATATCTGGCAACTGAGCTACGACTGATTCTGGCCGAGTTCCTTCAGACAGTTTCACAAAAGTGAAAATGCCTTGTGAAAGCCAATTATTCATCCAAGTGTGATGAAGAGGTCCCACATTGGGTACTGTTGTACTCCATGAAATCAACGCGTCAAATTGCATAGAAGACTTACGGGGCACATCCTTAAACACACCCGTTACGGTATAATTCAAAACATTAAACCCTATTACCGACTTCCCAATAGGGTTTTCATTACCAAAAATAGATTTTGCCAGTGACTCACTTATCACAATCGAAGATGGTGCTGTCAGAACGTTCTTGGCATCACCTGCCAATAGCTTATAGTCGAAGAATTGAAAAAAGTTTTCATCAGCAAAATAGAGATCATCAGTAGCAAAATTATTTTGCTCGTATGAGATTGTTATTTTATTGAACCATGGACACACTCGGGTGAATTCTTGTATCTCAGCATATTCATCGGTCATAGTCGGTCCCATCATTCCTGAAGTTTCATAGGTGAAATGATCTATGTTTTCTTTCTCATTAACGAAATGTTTATAAAGTCTATATGTCTTATCCGCTTCGCTATGTTGATTGTCAAACTGCAACTCATCGTATATGTAGACCAATGCGAAAAGTCCACAAGTAATGGCTGTGATTAAGCCAATCAAATTGATAGCAAAAAAAGACTTATGCCTTTTTAATGATCTATAAGAAGTGAGAAGATAGTTGTACCACATGGCCTTAATGTTTGAGTGAGTTTTGTTTTGTTTTCTAAATCTCATTCGGAAAAAGCCAAGCGCTTGTAACAGATACAATAGGTTGGCTTTCCGAACTCCTCTCGACTCTACATTCTCAAAAAACAACTCCTGAAGATCACCACTGATCCCCTCCCACAGAAAGGGCTCACAATATTTTTCAACTAATCGTTGAATCCATTTTGGTGGTGAAATATGCTCTTTGTTATTCATGGATTACTTCTACCCTGTAAATTTAATCAAGGTGGATTTAATCTTTCGTATTTGTAGAAATTGAAAGTTGATCAAGTCTAACGAAGCAATCTTTTATATGTTTCGTTTATGTAGAAATTGATTTCTTATGACTAGCAACAGAGCTTCTTTCCAGTATTGCTTTTGATTAGCGATTAAAAGAATTAGAATCAATACGGAAACGACGGAATAGGTAATAATCATTTGCTTTATTTTCTAGTGATGGAAGCAATAGAAATGATAAAACAGAGAGTACTAAAGAATTGCTAGTATTTAGACACGGCATTGATACGACGTTCTTACTCTAGACTTTTCTGAGTCTACCTAGCTTTTCAGAAAAGTAATTGATCTCTTTTTCATTTTTAGTTAGAGAAATTGCTTTCTCTAGAGATAATATGCAGCTTTCTTGTTCACCTAGATTTTCTAGTATGCCGGCCTTAATAGCGTAGAAGAGGTAATACTCTTCAAAAAAACCAGTTTTCTCAAGTTCACCTATTTCGGCAAAAGCAAGCAAAGAACCATGTACTTTCTCTAATGGAATAAGCCTGTTCAATTCTATAATGGGATTGTTATTGATCTGCATTTGCAGATCATATAGTCGGAGTATTTCTTTCCAATTGGTTTCATCAAAACTAGGCGAGCTGCAATGAATCGAACTAATTGCCGCTTGAATAATGTATTCATTGGGAATCTCCGCTTCTGATGCTCTCCCCAAAAAAAACAGACCTTGTTGAATCAAATCTTGATTCCATTTCGTTCTGTCCTGATGCTCTAATGTGATAATATCTCCCTTCTCATTCACTCTCGCATCAAATCGTGAAGCATGAAAATGCATCAATGCCATCAATGCATTTGCTGATGGCGTGTTACAAACTTCACTTTCAAGCAAAACCTTATTGAGTCGCATCGCCTCTCCACAAAGGTCTTCTCTTATCAATTCTGCGCCCTCTGCTGATTTATAACCTTCATTAAACAGGAGGTAAACAATCTTCAAGACAATTTCTAAACGCTTCTCAATTTCATGAGCGGGTGGTAGATTTAGTTTGATTTCATCGGCTTTGAATTTCTTTTTAGCTCTGGTGTAGGATTTGGCTACTGTTTCTTCTTTTTTCAAAAGCGATGTGGAGATTTCTCTAATGGAGAGTCCTCCCAAAATTTTCAGTGTCAAAATGATCTGATACTCATCACTTAAAGATGGATGACAGCAAGCAAACATCATTCGCACCATATCATCATTGATCATATCCAAAGAGAGATTGTCGTTGAACTCTTCTGAATGTTCTGGCAGAGCCTCTGGCCTACTCATTTTTTGATCCCTTCTCAAATGATCAATCATTTTGTTGCCTGCTACTCGCAATATCCACCCTGTTGGGTTCTCGGGTATTTGAGAATGAGACCATGACTGCATCGCTTTTATTAGAGCTTCCTGCACAGCATCCTCCGCTAGCTCTAAATGGATTGAACCAAATTTACTAGTTAAATGAGATACCGCTTTACCGTACTCCGTCCTAAAAAAATGATCTACCAGTTTTTGTGCTTTCATCGTCTAGTAAATTGAACGCCATTCCTGCGAATGCAGGAATCCCTAGTTTTATGAGATTCCTGAATTCCGCTCGCGCTACATCAGGAATGACGTTGGTTATATTTTGAATTAATACTCACCCCTCCTCCATCACTTCTCTAATCTCGGTAGTATAGTTAAATTCAAAGATTGGGCAGTCTTTGGATAACTCCACCGCGTGATCAAAATCATTCGCCTCAAGTAAAACATAACCTCCTACAAGTTCCTTTCCTTCTGTGAATGGTCCATCAGTTACTACTTTTCCGTTTGCCGAAACGACCTTTCCAGAATGATCATCTAAAGCATGACCTTGAGCCTGCACTTTTTCCATCCATTCTCCCCATCGTTGAAAGTGAGCCTGCATTTCTTCAGGAGATTGTTTTTCATAGTTTTCATCCGTTCCACGAAATACGTACAAATACTTTTTCATAATGTGTTGGTTTTATATGTTGAATTTAAACATTTGGTAGGAAGACGATCGAACTAATTAATAATGGACAATTGGTAATTGAAAAATTGTAGTTTGAAACATCTCTTTTTAAAAACGATTTAAGTAATGTTTACAACTTCGAGATAAATCAAAAGACTTAGCACAAAACCAATCAAACCAACAGGAATCATTATTCTAGGGAGAAAAATCAGAATAAACATTGTGTTCAATTGAATATATGTGGGATCATCTGGGTCATACAAGATTTCAACAATCTCACCTTCTCCTTTTGGTGGATTGTAACCTATATCAAGCTCCTGTGTGATCCACTCCTTCTTATCAGTTAAGAACCTTACCACAGGAAAATAGACACCTCCTTCCGAAGAGGTTGTCATTCTTCTAAAGTTATTCTTGAAAATTCTTGCTTCAGCCTTTCTACCATGCTTTACTAGGTAATCAGACTTTTTCCAGAAGAAAACCCCCAGTATCATCAGCCCTCCAGACACAAACGCTAATATAATTTCAGCAGACATATTTATTATCTATTACTCCCAAATCACCTCCACACTTCCCCCTCTCCAGATCACAGTAGATGAAGTAGCATCTTCAAACCGCTTCACTTTAATCAGACTCTTCTTCTTTCTAACTACCTGTTTATCTATCACTTTCCATCCATTCTTTTGATAGATGGTTACATAAATTGACGGCTCATTTATATCAATCTTTACAGTCTTCTTTTCTGACTGAACAGAAATACTAGTTTCTACTTCTTCATCTCGCATCAGGTCCAAAGCTCGCTGTGCATCAGGTACTCCAAACCCCACATAGTTATTGGATGCTTCTAGGCTACCAGATTTTATGATCACTTGCTTCAATTCTTCTCCAGAAAGTGTAGGATTAGCCTCCAATAAACAAGCGGCTAACCCTGTAATAATTGGAGCTGAAAAAGAAGTACCCAAAGTAGAATAGCAAGAAATTTCAGGCTTTACATATTCCAAGAAATCAGGCCCTTTGGAACTATAGTGCATTTCATCCCATACCTTAAACTTGGTTGCCCCAACGGTTAAGGCGCTCTTTGCATCAGCAGGAGCTGCTATTATTTTCCACCTTTTGTTTCCGTCATTCCCTGCTGAAATCACAAATAGAATTCCATATTCTTTTGAAATACGATCTACCGCTTTCGTAATCTCGGTTGTCTTTCCATCCATTTGTTCTGGGCGGTAGTTTTCCTTTTTATTCGTGTAGCCAAAGTTGTATCCCAAAGACATGTTGATTACCCTCACCCCTTCCTTAGCCATCCATTCCATTGCTTCAATGGCCCACTCCTCCTCTATTCGCTTTTCATAATCGCCATGATCCGTTCGAGCTAGGTAATAAGTAGCATCTGTCGCCAAACCAAACTGTACATTTTTCTCCTTGTTAAAACCTGCTATTAATGACCATACTTCCGTGCCATGCCCATCGTCAAAACCAGCACTCCCAGAATACATCTCGGCATTTGGCGAGACATAATCCTTATATCCTTCAACGAGCTCTTTCTCAAAAATCTGTTGTAATGACTGCACTTTATCAGCTCTCATGAACCCTCCATCAATGATGCCAACCTTCACTCCTTTTCCAGTTAGACCTTCGTCAATGATTGCTTGTCCATTAATTTGCTCTAAGGCAAATCCCAATTGCTGTCCAAAGACTGACGAAGAGAGGAAAAGAAATACTAATTTTATACCCTTCATTGAACTAAAGCTATATCTGATATGAAAAAATTCACCCTATTGTTGTTTTCGCTTTTTGCAGTCTCTTTTGTATCGGAAGCACAATTAAAATTGAAGAAAAAAGCCGAGAAAAAAGCCAATCAAGTGATTGATGATTTCCTTTTCGGTAAGAAAAAGAAGAATAATCAAGAATCTTCCAATTCCAATTCCAATACAAACACATCCAATTCAGTCAGCAACTCTACAGAAAGCAACGACTCATATACTCCTGAAGAGGTCAATTTTGAATCGCTCAATCTAGGAGAGGCTATTCATTTCAATACATTAATAAATATGCTTCCTGAGCGGACTCAAGGTTTTTCAAGGAGTGGCAAACCAAACGGAGCTAGGTACAATACGCAAGGGATGTCTTATAGTACTGGTTCTAAGGAATACCTAAATGGGGACAGAGAAATGACCATCACTCTGAATGATTATCTCGGAGCTGAATACTTCGCAACGGCACAAACGGCCCAGCAATTTGAATACGAGTCAACAGATGGATTTTCTAAATCTGTAGAATTAAATGAGATGAATGGATGGATGACTTATGATAACAGTTCTCAGCAAGGCACTATTATGTTGTTTAGAAGTGAACGATTTTTCGCTACTATTACTACAGAAAAAACATCAGAAAGCGAGCTAAAAGCAATTGCTAATGACCTTAACCTCTCTAGACTAAAATAATGAAGTACGACCCAATAGACAATTCGCTTTTCATAGAAAACAGAAAGAACCTCGCAAAGCGAATGAAACCCAACTCTGTAGCCATCATACATTCTAACGATGTAATGCCAGGCAATGCAGACGGAACAATGCGATTTTTACAAAATAGCAATCTATTTTATCTCACTGGTGTCAATCAGGAAGAGTCAATTGCGGTGATTGCTCCAGATTTCCCCGATGAGAGAATGAGAGAAATCCTTTTCGTTAGGGAAACAAACGAAACCGTTGCTGTTTGGGAAGGACATAAATTGACTAAACGAGAAGGCAAAGAAACTTCAGGCATTAACAATGTGAAATGGTCACAGGAATTTGACCAAGCTCTTTATACCATTTTAGCCGAATGTGATCACATCTATTTAGATAGCAATGAGCACATTAGAAATTCCTCAGAAGTGGAAACACGAAATTCAAGATTCATCAAAGAGTGCAAAGAAAAATATCCTCTATATCAATATGAGCGTCTTGCTCCTATCTTGACAGATCTTCGATGCATTAAATCTAACATTGAAATTGATCTTCTTCAGAAAGCTTGTGATATCACAGAAAAGGGATTTAGGAGAGTGCTGGATTTTGTGAAACCAGGAGTAATGGAGTACGAAGTAGAGGCCGAATACCTACATGAGTTCGTAAGAAATAGATCCATTGGTTTCGCATACGAACCTATCATTGGTGGTGGTGGTAATTCGTGCGTCCTTCATTACTTAGAAAACAATCAAGAACTAAAAGACGGAGACATTCTCCTAATGGATGTCGGTGCTGAATACTCAAGGTATAACTCAGACATGACTAGGACTATTCCTGTTGGCGGGAAGTTTACTAAAAGGCAAAAAGATGTATACAATGCGGTTCTTAGAGTGAAAAACACTGCAACAGCATTATTAACTCCGGGCGGGCGCATTCCTGAATATCATGCAGAAGTTGGAAAACTAATGGAGAAAGAGCTGCTTGATTTAGGTCTGATTTCAAAAGGAGATGTCAAGAACGAAAACCCTGACTGGCCTGCCTACAAAAAATATTTCATGCATGGAACTTCTCACCATATAGGATTGGACGTACATGATGTAGCTTCTATTTACAAAGTATTTGAAGAGGGAATGGTCTTTACCGTTGAGCCAGGCATCTATATTCCTGAAGAAAATATTGGAATCAGGCTGGAAGATGATATTGTCATCACCAAAGAAGGTCACATTAACTTAATGGGAAACATTCCTATCGAAGCTGATGAAATTGAGGGTTTAATGAATCAATGATCGTATTTAGAAAGTACAATCATTCTTCATAAGTAATTCTGAACTTGTTTCAGAATCTTAATAGACCTGAAAAGAAGTTCAGGGATGACAGTCATATTAATAATTGTAGAATAGTAAGTTTAAAATGAGTTCAGAAAAATTTGATTCAGACAAGGCACCCGAGCCTGTTGGTTTATATCCACATGCTAGAAAGGTGGGCAACCTATTATTTCTATCTGGAGTTGGACCAAGAGAAAGAGGCACTAAAAAAATTCCCGGTGTAGAGCTAAATGAAGCAGGAGAAATTGAAAGTTATGATATAGCTGCTCAGTGTCATTCCGTTTTTAAAAACGTTCGATTGATTTTGGAATCCTCAGGATCCAGATGGGAAGACTTGATTGATGTTACGGTTTTCCTTACCAACATGAAAGATGATTTCAAAACATACAATAAAATCTACGCAGAGTACTTCGCAGACAATCAACCATGTAGAACAACAGTAGAAATCAGTTCTTTACCTACTCCAATAGGCATTGAATTGAAATGTATTGCTACTATTTAGTTGAATCAATCTATTTTTGAGGCTTAATACTATTATGGAAAGATCATTAGAATATAATACTCAGCGTTCACAGCTGAAATTGAGAGAATACGGTAGAAATGTGCAGAACCTCGTAGCACATCTGAAAACAATAGAAGACAAAGAAGCTAGAGACAGAAAAGCATCTACTATTGTGGAGCTAATGAAATTGATAAATCCTGACTTAAATGCAGATTCCATAGAGTATGACCAAAAAATATGGGATGACCTCTATATCATTTCAGGTTTTGAAATAGATTTTAATGGTCCTTATGACAAACCAGATGCTTCTATTCTGAATAGAAAGCCTGAGCGAATGAAATACTATTCCAATGCTATCAAATTCAAGCATTACGGAAGAGGGGTTGAAATTTTGATTGATCAGGCCATTGCTCTAGAAGATCCAAAAGAAAAAGAAGGTGCTATTGTAGCCATCGGTAGATTAATGAAATCTTTTTTCCAGACATGGAACAAAGAAATTATTGAAGATGAGCAAGTTTTGAAAAACATTAAGCAACTTTCCAAAAATCAATTAGATATTGATATTGAGCTTGTCAAAGAATTAGGTTTGTTTGATTCTGAAAGAAGACAATCAAGAGGATATAGAAATCACGGGAAAGGTGGTCAAAGAAGAAACAATAATAACAACAACCAGAAAGGTAGAGGCAGAAATAACCAAGGCAAGCCAAACAATAACAACAATCGTAGACGTCACAATAATTAAGATCATAGTTGATTGGTTAAATGGTTCTTTAGTAAGATTGGGTATTCAACCAACTATTTAGCTATCCACTATTTAACCATACCACATGTCATCATTTCGAGTAGAAGGAGGTCACAAACTTAAAGGTGACATTACTCCTCAAGGAGCAAAAAACGAAGCTCTTCAAATTATATCAGCCGTTTTATTAACAGATCAAGAGGTGATTATCAATAAAATACCTCAGATCAGAGATGTACTGAAGCTAATAGACTTACTCGGTGACCTTGGTGTTGAAACAAAAAAAATCGACGTTGAATCATACAGTTTCAAAGCTGCTAATGTGAATCTAGATTTCCTAGACTCAGATGATTTCAAACAAAAAGCTGCAGAGTTAAGAGGCTCCATCATGATTCTTGGCCCACTTCTAGCCCGTTTTGGAAAAGGGAGAATGCCAAAACCAGGTGGGGACAAAATTGGCAGAAGAAGAGTAGATACTCACTTTGTGGGGTTCGAAAAACTCGGGGCAAAATTCAGTTATGACCCAGGTACATCCTTTTATAAAGTAGATGGTTCCAATCTAAAAGGAGCTTATATGCTATTGGAAGAAGCCTCTGTTACAGGCACGGCAAACATCGTAATGGCAGCCTCAATGGCAGAAGGTTTAACGACTATTTACAATGCTGCATGTGAACCTTACTTGCAGCAGCTCTGCAAGATGCTAGTGAGGATGGGCGCACAAATTGAAGGTATTGGTTCTAATCTTCTAAAAATTGAAGGGGTGAAATCTTTATCTGGCACAAAGCATACCATGCTACCAGATATGATTGAAATAGGTAGTTTCATTGGACTTGCAGCAATGACTCAATCGGAGATCACTATCAAAAATGCTCAAATAAAGGAATTAGGAATCATTCCTGACACATTCAAAAAATTAGGTATTCAAATGGACTTTCAGGGAGATGATATTCATATTCCTGCACAAGATCATTACGAAATAGATACCTATATAGACGGATCTATCTTAACCATCGCGGATGCCATATGGCCAGGCTTGACGCCAGATCTTCTAAGTGTCATTTTGGTGACTGCAACCCAAGCAAGAGGAACTGCTTTGATTCATCAAAAAATGTTTGAAAGTCGTCTCTTCTTCGTAGATAAGCTAATTGATATGGGAGCTCAAATCATTTTATGTGATCCGCATAGAGCTACTGTCATTGGGTTAGATAGAGCATATCCATTAAGAGGCATTACGATGACATCTCCCGATATTAGAGCTGGAGTATCATTACTTATTGCAGCCCTGTCAGCTGATGGTGTAAGTACCATTCACAACATTGATCAAATTGATAGAGGCTACCAATTCATAGATGATCGATTAAATGGTTTAGGAGCCAAAATTGAGCGTATATAATTGAATCATTTTCTATTTACCCAATTCAAAGCTTAAGATAAGCTCACTCCCTGTTACCTAAATTTCAAATCAGACAACATTCAAATAAATGAATTAATTTTGTTGTCTTAACAACTAATTTCAATTCTTAAGATCATGGAAACATCAACTGCCGAAAGAAACTTAGACGAAGCTCAAGATTTCATGCCTATCAGCGGCACAGACTATTTAGAACTTTACGTCAGTAATGCAAAACAAGCTGCACACTTCTACAAGTCTGCTTTTGGTTTTGAATCCCTTGCCTATTCAGGATTAGAAACGGGTTCTAGAGATAGAGAATCATACGTTGTTGTTCAAGATAAAATAAGACTTGTCCTGACTTCTCCTTTGCGAAGCGGCACAGAAATAGGCAAACACATAGACAAGCACGGTGATGGAGTAAAAGTGACTGCCCTTTGGGTGGAAGATGCTACATACGCATACAATGAAGCTGTAAAAAGAGGAGCCAAATCTTACTTAGAACCTTATACAGAAGAGGATGAGAATGGTAAAGTTGTTCGATCAGGTATTTATACCTACGGAGAAGTAGTTCATATTTTCGTAGAAAGAAAAGACTACAACGGAATCTTTTTGCCGGGATATAAAGAATGGAAAACAGATTATAACCCAGCTTCAGTTGGCTTAAAGTATGTTGATCACATGGTGGGGAATGTAGAGCTTGGCGAGATGAATGAGTATGTCAACTTCTATGCTGAAGTCATGGGATTCAAGCAAATCATGTCTTTCGATGACAATGATATTTCGACAGAATTTACTGCTCTAATGAGTAAAGTAATGAGTAATGGGAATGGGAGAATCAAATTTCCAATTAATGAGCCAGCACCAGGTTTAAAAAAATCTCAAGTTGATGAGTACTTAGAGTTCTATGAGGGAGCTGGTGTGCAACATATTGCAGTAGCTACCGATAATATCATTCAAACAGTATCCGACCTAAAATCGAGAGGTGTTGAATTTTTACAAGTTCCAGATACTTATTATGATGTACTGACAGAACGTGTAGGAGAGATTGACGAGGACATTGCAGCATTGAGACCTCTTGGAATATTAGTAGACAGAGACGATGAAGGATATTTACTTCAAATATTCACAAAAACTGTTCAGGCAAGGCCAACTATGTTTTTTGAAATAATCCAACGAAAAGGAGCTACTTCTTTTGGTAAAGGAAATTTCAAAGCGTTGTTTGAAGCGCTAGAAAGAGAGCAAGAATTAAGAGGTACTCTTTAAGATCATCCCCCCTTCTCATTCAAATAGTTATTAAAAACTTTATCAAGTATGGAGACGAGTGTAAAATACTCGTCTTCAGAAAGATTTTCCCACCCTTTTGCTCTCGACTCTTGAACAATAGGCATGGCCTTTTCTACTAGATCAATTCCCGTATTAGTAATAGATATGGCAATTTTTCTACCGTCATTATCATCTGGAGACTTTTTCACAAAAGACTTTTTTGAGAGCAACTCCACAATTCTTGATACCGTAGGTTTATCCTTAAAGCTTTGCTCTGCAAGGTCGGTTTGAAACATGAATTTCTCCTTGTAGAGCTTCAACAAAACAATCCATTGTTCTGGTGTTAGATCGATGTTGGCAGATTTAAATCTGTTGATCAAATCCTGCCTTACTACTTTGTAAGTCCGATCAATATATGTTCCTAATTCTGCGTAAGATGCCATGCTTGAAAATTAAATATTCAAGGTGTGCAAACACCAAACAAGTCAATATAATTTCAAAATTATGTAACCTCTCCGATTGGAGTAGGTAATTAATGTGGTCTTCATGCAACTTTCTTATTTAGAAGACAGTCATTTAAAAGCAACCTTAACTCAACATTATGCTTCGGAATTTTTTACTCATTGCCTTTCGAAATTTAAAAAAGAATGGGCTCTACTCATTTATCAACATTTCAGGTTTATCAATAGGCATTGTTTGTAGTGTCTTAATCCTACTGTGGGTTGCTGACGAATTAGCCTTTGACAAGTTTATTCCTAAATCAAACAGGCTGTATCAGGTTTGGATAAGTTCTGATTTTGATGGGAAAGTAAATAACTGGCGTTCTGTTCCACTGCCTGTATATGACGCTATTAAAACGGCAGATAACAGTATAAAAAATTCTGTAGTAGCTGGCTGGGGCGCCAACAGACTTCTCACTGTAGGTGAGACAAGAATTTTAAAGCAAGGATATTATGTGAGTGAAGAATTTTTGGAAATGTTTGAATTTCCAATGGTAGCTGGTTCTGCTGATATCGCATTAGACGATCCAATGTCCATCATTCTTTCAGAGTCACTTGCAGCAATATTATTTCCAGACGAAGACCCTTTAGGCAAAATGGTAAACCTAGAGGCAGAGGGAACACTTCAGGTTACAGGGATTGTCAAAGATGTACCTCAAAATTCCACTTTTCAATTTGACTATTTAGCCACTTGGAAATACCGTGAATCAGTCAACCCATGGGTTGTGAATAACAGGACTAATTGGGGAAACTATTCCTTTCAGGTTTTCATAGAATTAGATGACCCTAGCAACGAAGCTATTGTAAATGAAACCATAGCCGACATGGTTATGAAAAACATTGACGAGACAGATGTGCCTAATGAATTATTTCTTCATCCAATGGAGAAATGGAGGCTTTACTCCAATTTCAATGACAAAGGAGAACAAAGTGGTGGAATGAGTGACTATGTCCAGCTATTCACTTTGATTGCTTCATTTATACTCATCATTGCATGTATCAATTTCATGAACCTCGCAACTGCAAGGTCTGAAAAAAGAGCCAGAGAAGTGGGTATCAGAAAAAGTATGGGTTCCACCAGAACTGAACTCATTGTTCAATTTATAGGAGAGTCAATATTTATAACAGCTATTGCGTTTTTCATTGCTATTATTCTTACTGAAATATCGCTCCCTTTTTATAACGATCTTGTAGATAAGAAGCTATCCATTGACTACACGAGTGCTACCTTTTGGATTACTTCCTTAATAGGAATTTTATTAGTTGGATTTGTCTCAGGAAGCTACCCCGCATTATACCTCTCGGCTTTTGATCCTGTAAAAACATTAAAAGGGTCTTTGAAAGCTGGGAAAGGCTCTACTACTCCAAGAAAAGTGTTAGTCGTTCTCCAATTCGGTTTTTCCATATTGCTATTGATAAGTACGGTAGTAATTTTTAAACAGATAGAATTGGTCAAAGACAGAGACCTAGGATATGATCAAGACAATCTTATTTCTGTGGAAATCACAAATGACATAAGAGATAATTACGATTTACTCAAACAAGACTTACTTCAATCTGGTGTTGTCGAGTCAGTCACCAGATCCAATAGTCAAATTACTTCAATTAATTCCAACAATTTTCTGGACTGGCCAGGCAAACCTGAATCGCAGAAAGTCATTTTCACAACAATCACAGCAGAGTATGATTATGCTAAAACAATGGGAATTGAAGTATTACATGGTCGTGATTTTTCAAAAGAATTTTCGACTGATACCTCTGCAATTGTCATCAATAAGGCTGCTTTAGAATTGATGGGTTTAGAAAATCCTATTGGGACTACTTTAGAACTTTGGGGAGACAAACGAAAGCTTATAGGTGTCATTGATGATGTTCTCATGGGATCACCGTATGAGCCTGTAAAGCCTCTTTTTGTCATTCTAGATGACTGGGGCGGCTATATGTCTGTAAGAGTTAGAAAAACCAATGACCTTCAAGAGTCACTTGCCAATGTTCAAACTGTTTTTGAAAAGCATAATCCATCATATCCATTCGATTATAGCTTCATGGACGTTGAGTTTCAACGAAAATTCACAACCATTAGCATGACCCAAAAACTTGCTACAGTTTTTGCATTCCTTGCTATTCTAATTACTGGTTTAGGCTTGTTCGGATTGGCTTCTTTTACAGCTGAACAACGTACAAAAGAGATTGGAATTAGGAAAGTACTAGGAGCCTCGATCACTGGACTTATGAGTCTACTTTCAAGAGATTTCACAAAACTGGTTGTCATGTCATTTTTGTTAGCCGCCCCTACTGCATGGTATCTTTTAGATCAGTATTTAGAAAGGTATGCCATCAGAACTCAAATTTCTTGGTGGATCTTTCCTGTTGTTGGTATACTAGTATTAGTCTTTGCTCTTTCTATTGTGTCTACACAAGCAAAGCGAGCAGCGAAGGCGAATCCCATTGATTCATTGAGAAGTGAGTAACTGATCTTAAAAAACAAACGGAGCGCCCTCACCAAAGCAACTCCGTTCTATTCAACCAGCTATGGATGTCATTTAGATATCCAAGTCTCAATGATAGATAAGATTTCAATCCTATTTTTTTAGATTCGTTCATTAGATAAAATTCATAGATGAAGGTTCAAATTTTCGCGATGAGAAATAAATACATTGTATTATTCCAAGGAAATATACTTTTTAAACACTTTTATTTATCCTAATTAATAATGAAAAAATCATATTTATTAATCAGATTGGTCTGAAGGTTTGCCATAGTTAACTTACGGTATGAAAATTTTCCTTTTGCTATTCAGTTTAGTCTTTTGTTCTCTTTCAAGTCAAAGTCAAGAACCAACATTTAATCCATCAGAAATAGAGATAATACGAGATAGTTTTGGCGTGCCTCATATCTATGCTCCTACCGATGCTCAGGTATCATATGGTTTAGCATGGGCACACTCAGAAGATGACTTTGCTACCATTCAGCTAACCGTGATGGCTGCTAAACAACTTTTAGGCAGACATCTAGGAAAAGATGGGGCTCCGATAGATTACGTAGTTGGATTACTGAGAGTTGAAGACATTGTAAACGCTCATATAAATGAAGCTTCATCGGCATTCAGAAAAATAGTAAAAGGATATGCTGCAGGATTAAGCGCCTATGCAGAACACCATCCTGATGAAGTCCTTCTCAAAAGGACATTTCCTGTTTCTGAAAAAGACATTTTTAAAGCCTATGTATTGCAACTAGCAATACAAGACGGTGGTGATGGCGTCATTCAGAATCTGTTTAACAATAAGATAGAACCTTATTTAGATGAGGTAAAAGGATCCAATGCATTTGCTATAAATAGAAATAAGACGACTGACGGTGACGTTTT
>JBGCFL010000032.1:0-3463 GCA_045106975.1 Ekhidna sp.
CATTGCATTGGTTTTCACTGCTATCATCATTGGTAATGCCGCATATGAAGCAGGCAATATTTCAGGAGCAGTTTTAGGGATCAGTAGCGTGGCAGGGGAGTCATCCGATTGGGCTCTCATTATAGGTGCCATTTCCTTTGGAATTCTTTTTATTGGGAAGTTCAAAATCATAGAGCGCATACTCATCGCCTTAGTTATAGTCATGAGTTTGGTTTTCATCGTGACGGCATTCGTAGTGAAACCTGATTTTGGAGCCATCTTTAATGGACTGGTTCTTCCATCATTTAGTGGAGACAATCAGTTGGCCATTTTGGCTTTGATTGGTACAACGGTCGTGCCGTACAATCTGTTTCTTCATGCTTCATCCATAAGCCAGAAATGGAATGACCCAGCACAACTTGATGATGTAAGAAGAGAAAATAGAGTGGCAATCGGTTTAGGAGGACTCATCTCTATGGCTATCGTCATCACCAGTGCAGCTACATTGTTTGGTAGCGGTGTGACCAATGCGGGCGAAATGGCAAAGCAACTCGAACCTCTGCTGGGAAGTTGGGCTAAATACTTCTTGGCACTTGGGCTATTTGCTGCAGGTATTTCTTCTTCCATTACAGCACCATTGGCAGCAGCATACACAGCCAAAGGAATATTTGGATGGAAAGACGATGTGCGATCAAAAAAATTTAGAGCAGTTTGGATCTTTATCCTCGTAATAGGAACAGGCTTTTCTCTCCTAGGCTATAAGCCAATAGAAGTGATACAAGTAGCTCAAGTAGCCAATGGAATCCTATTACCGGTAGTCGTTTTCTTTTTGATTTATATCAGCAATAAGAAATCTTTATTAGGAAACTATGTAAACAAGCCAACGCAAAATGCACTGGCTATTTTAGTCATTCTCGTTAGCTTAATTATCAGCTTTCGAAGCTTAAATAGCGTATTTAATTTCATTTGATGCCTATTTCCATAGACCTTAATGCAGACCTAGGGGAGCACCCCAACTCCAATTTGGATGAACAAATCATGCCTTACATCAGCTCTTGCAACATTGCTTGCGGAGGTCACGCAGGAAATGCTAGTACTGTAAGGGAGACTATTGAATTGGCGGTGAAACACAATGTCGCTATTGGCGCACATCCATCCTTTCCAGATAGGGAAAACTTTGGAAGAAAAATGGTGAAAATGGAAATAAACGAATTGAGAAATTCACTTCGTGACCAAATGAATTTGGTCATCTCTGTTTTGAAAGAAAAAGGAATGAAGCTCCATCACGTAAAACCTCATGGAGCATTATATAATTATGCAGCTAAGGATGAGGTTATCTCTAAAATGATCTGTGAGCTTGTCCTTGAGATTGATTCGGAATTGAAGCTGTATGGTTTGGCTCACTCTGTGACAGAGGAGGTCGCAAACGAAATGAACGTCCATTTCGTGGGAGAAGCCTTCGCAGATAGGAGATATGAGATGGACAAGACTTTACGATCAAGGAATGAAAATGATGCTGTTTTAAGCAGCGAGCAAGAAGTCTTGGAGCAGGTAGAGCAACTGGTTTGTCATCAGCGAGTGAAGTCAGATAAATGGCTCCCCATTTCCGCCCAAACAATTTGCCTTCATAGTGATACCAAAGGAGCAGTACATTTGGCACAAGTAATTAGAAATCATCTTGAGCAAAAGGGAGTACATATTCGTCGAGTTTAACGGCCTAAAGTGGCGTGTCGATTATCTGGGCAAGCACACTTACTTGCTCATTGCTAAAAAGGAGATTGCTATAGAGCAGATTCATCAAAGTACATTTTTGATCAAAGAAATATTCGGAACTGAGCTAAAGGACATTGTACCGGCCTATCACTCCATTGCCATTTTTATTGAAAAACCTATTGCTTGGGCAATAGATCAGCTCAGTAACTCAGCAGAAATAACCGCTCAACATATACCTTCCACAGATGGTATCGAAGTACCAATTTGCTATGAATTGGGAATGGATTTGGATCATATTTCTTCAATGTCAGCACTATCCAAAGAGGAGGTGATCAATGTCCATCTGGGCGGTATATACCAATCGCTTTTTATCGGATTTACTCCAGGTTTTATTTACGCTGGAGGTTTAGATACCCGTTTGGAGTGCGCTAGAAAAACGAATCCTCGGAAAAGGGTAGAGGCAGGCAGCATAGGAATTGGGGGATCGCAAACGGGAATTTATTCATTGGCTAGCCCAGGCGGTTGGAACATTATAGGGAGAACACCGCTACAAATTTTTGATCAAAATAGATCCAAACCTCTACTGTTGGAAGCTGGTACCTCATTCAAATTTTATCGTATCACCAAAGAAAAGTTTGAAAAATGGGAAAACTAAGAGTGATAAAAGCCAGTGGATTATCGACCGTTCAGGACAAAGGAAGGGATGGTTATCGTCAGTTTGGTATTCCGCAATCAGGGGCGATGGACTTGAAGTCAATGAAAGAAGCCAACTATTTGGTAGGAAATCCAAAAGAGCATCCTGTTATTGAGTTTGCGCTTTCAGGAATGAAGTTGGAAGCATTAGAAGACACGATTATTGGTGTTGCTGGTGCAAATGTGAATTGGAATGGAAAACTCATTGAACAAACTACCATCCAATTGACAAAAGGTGATATGGTTGATATTTCTTCTCCTAGGAAAGTGTACGGATATTTAGGAATTGGAGGAATGATGAAGACTAAAAATGATTTTGGTAGCTATTCTACCTATCTCACAGCTGGTTTTGGCGGAATAGATGGAAGACCTCTCATGAAAGAAGATGTTTTAGAGACGATAGATGCAATACCTTCTGAGAAGCGAACAATATCCGTAGTTGATGATGTGGAAGTCATACAATCAATTAGAATAGAAAAAGGTCCAGAGTGGAATTTATTGCAAGAATCACCAGAAGATAAAATATTTAAGGTAGAGCCTTCTAGTAACAGAATTGGTATACGTCTGTCAGGAACTACTATTTCATGTGATGGCTCTGAAATCACCTCTTCAGCAGTCATCCCAGGCACGATTCAACTTCCACCAAACGGCGAGCCTATTATACTAATGAATGACTGTCAAACAACAGGTGGATACCCGAGAATAGGGAAGGTAGTTGATGAAGACATGGGAAAGTTGTCGCAAGTACCTCATATGAATCAAGTTGAGTTGGTATTGATTTAAATGAAAGGAGCCATTGATTTTTATTCAGTGACTCCTATTGAGAACATATCTTACAATGATGTTTTAAAATTCGATTTTGCTATCTACTTGCGTTGACAGTAGATCTTCAACAGTCTCTCTTCTTTTTATCAAATGATCTTTATCATTATGAAGTAGCACCTCTGCAGGTCTCAATCGAGAATTGTAGTTGGAAGCCATGGTAGCACAATATGCTCCAGCATTTTTGAAGACAATCAGATCTCCCTTTCTCACTTCGGGTATGATCCTATCATGAGCAAACGAATCGGTTTCACAG
>JBGCFL010000033.1:0-7719 GCA_045106975.1 Ekhidna sp.
ACCCGTAACTGGATTTAGACCACCTTTACGCGTTAAGCCATCTGAATCTTCACCTCAGTGGCGACTGAAAGAAGGTGCGAAGCCTTTTGAAACACTAGGATATAATTGACTCATTAGGACACGCTTAATTAAATATTCGTGTGGCAATATGTGATCAGCTTGAAGACCCAAAGGGAGTAAAAGGAATTGTAAAAAGGGGGGTAACCGAGCTAGTGACACCTGGTCTGTCGTTGAATGACAATGTACTAGATCAGAAAAAGAACAATTTCCTGGCTTCTGTCTATTATCACAAAGACAAATGTGGAGTTGCATTTTTAGACCTATCTACAGGAGAATTTATGGTTTCTTCTGGTCCAGAAGATTACGTAGATAAACTCATTCAAGGGTTTCAACCTTCGGAGATTATCTATCCAAAAGCATCTCGCGAATGGTATCAATCGCAATACGGTGAGAGCTACTCTTCTTTCCCTTTGGAAGAATGGATTTTCAGTTTGGATTATGGATATGAAAAATTGGCCAACCATTTCAAAGTAAAAAACCTCAAAGGTTTTGGTATTGATGATATGAAAGAAGCTGTGCTGGCAGCAGGAGCTATTCTTTACTATCTAGATGAAACGGAACACAAAGAAACCAATCATATCAACGCTATCTCCAGAATAGATGAAAATAAATACGTGTGGTTGGATCGGTTCACCATTCGAAACCTAGAGCTGATTCACCCATCGTCTGTTGATGGTGTTTCACTTTCTGATATTTTGAATGATACACAGACCCCAATGGGGGGTCGGTTACTCCGAAAGTGGCTCGTACTCCCACTAAAGAATAAAGCAGAAATTGATCAGCGACTAGAGGTTGTAGAAACTCTCACACAGAAAGATGAACTACAAGATCAACTTCGAGAGTCCTTTGAAAAAATAGGAGACTTGGAAAGGCTGGTAGGGAAGGTGGCTACAGGTCGTGTCAATCCACGAGAATTACTTCAACTGAAAAAGAGCCTTTCTCAAGTTGACCCAATTCGCAATGCGATTGATGGACAAAATTCATTTGATGCATTTCATGATTTATTGAATCCGTGCGAGAAGCTAATAGAGAAGTTGAACGGTGAGCTAAAGGAAGACTCCCCACTTCAATTGCATCAAGGAGGAGTTATTGCTGATGGTATAAATGAAGAACTGGATGAGCTACGAAACATCTCTACGAAAGGAAAGGATTTCTTAGCAGGCATTCGAGATAGAGAAGTGGAAGCGACAGGCATTTCTTCATTGAAAATCGCTTACAATAAAGTATTTGGTTATTACCTAGAAGTATCTAATGCGCATAAAGACAAAGTGCCTGAAGAGTGGATTAGGAAACAGACATTGGTAAACGCCGAGAGATACATCACCGAGGAACTCAAGCAATACGAAGAAAAAATATTAGGTGCGGAATCCAAGATTCAGGTTTTAGAACAAAGACTTTATTTGGAATTAGTTGCATTTGCTCATTCGTATTTGGATGCTGTACAGCAAAACGCAAAGGTCATTGCGCAACTCGACTGCTTGTCATGTTTTGCAAAGCAAGCTCTGTCATACAATTATTCAAGACCGAGCATCTCAGATGAAAAAATCTTGGATATTAAGGAAGGTAGACACCCTGTGATAGAACGAAATTTGGCGCAAGGGGAAGAGTATATTTCCAATGATGTCTACTTAGATACTGAGTCACAGCAAGTGATGATTATAACTGGACCCAACATGGCAGGTAAATCAGCCTTGCTAAGACAAACTGCCTTGATCACACTCATGGCTCAGATGGGAAGTTTTGTGCCTGCTGGCTATGCGAAAATTGGTATTGTGGATAAGGTATTCACCAGAGTAGGAGCGTCCGATAATCTATCGAAAGGAGAATCTACCTTCATGGTGGAGATGACAGAGACGGCTAGTATTCTGAATAACCTAAGTGATCGTTCTTTGGTATTGATGGATGAAATTGGGCGAGGAACTAGTACTTATGATGGAATATCAATTGCTTGGTCTATCGTAGAGCATCTGCACAATCATCCAAAATCGAGGGCAAAGACACTTTTCGCTACACATTATCATGAGTTAAATGAGCTTGCAAAGGATTTGCCAAGAGTCAAGAACTACAATGTTTCTGTAAAAGAACTTGAGAACAAAGTGATTTTTATGCGGAAGCTAGTAGAAGGAGGAAGTGAGCATAGTTTCGGTATTCATGTTGCACAAATGGCTGGTATGCCTAATCAAATTGTGATCCGTGCCAATGAAATATTGAAGCACTTAGAAAAAGAGAAGCTAACCGAATCAGATAGAGAAAAATTAGAGGAAATGCCTACTCAGCAATTTCAAATGAATTTGTTTGAAGCAGATCCGAGGATGGAAAGGTTGATGGATGTATTGAGAAGTACAGATATTAATTCCACTTCTCCAGTAGAGGCTTTGCTTAAATTGAATGAGTTGAAGGAGATTTTGAAAAAATAAGAATTTAGAAAGAAGCTCTCAGGCCAGCATCGCTTATTAAGCCGTTCACATAGCTTACTCTCTCTTGCATTTCTTTTCCTGATTGGGTAGCACGTGTTAAATGCTTCTTTACATTCATTACACAGCTTAGTGCAAACTCCATCTCTTCTTCGGTTATTTCTTCATTATGAGATTCAAAAGCAACTTCAGCTTCTTGACGAGTGGGCAAATCAATATTGATAGAAGCTAAGTCTAAATCTTCTAGTATGTCAATATTTAATTTTTCTAGTCTGCTCATCTTATTTTTCTTAAAGTGTGAAATTTTATTTTCTTTCTACAATACAAAGATGAAATAAAGACGGTTTGTATTCTCTAGGGGAAATCCCGTATATCCATTGTGTCATTTTTCAGCAATTCAACTACGTACTTATCATGTTGGTAGACTTTTTTATCAGATTAATAGATGTTGATTAGTCACTGTTAAGAACTAATTTTTAATCTTCCATCAACTCATTTCAAAGAGTTTGGAAAAGTGTATGGTTATTTTAAATGGATCATATAAATTTGCATTCCTTTTCAAAGGAAGAGAGATAAGCGAGAGTAGCTCAGCTGGTAGAGACATCCCGACAAAAGTCGGGAGGGTCGCAGAGATTTGAAGTAATGTTTTACACTTATATACTTATTTCTATGAAAAATAATCAGTATTACATAGGACATACTGAAAATATAGATTTAAGACTAGGTTTACATAATGCAGGAAGAGTCAAATCTACTAGATATAAAAGACCTTGGAAAGTAGTATATCTTGAAACGTTTGAAACGAAAATTGAAGCAAACCAAAGAGAGCTAGAAATAAAAAGAAAAAAGAGTAGAAAGTATATTGACTTTCTACTTGAAAATAAGCGAGAGTAGCTCAGCTGGTAGAGCACAACCTTGCCAAGGTTGGGGTCGCGGGTTCGAATCCCGTCTCCCGCTCAGAATGCCGCACTAGATGCGGCTTCTTTTTTTAGTCTACATGCCTCGGTGGTGGAATTGGTAGACACGCAGGACTTAAAATCCTGTGACCATTAGGTCGTATGGGTTCAAGTCCCATCCGAGGTACTCTTAAAGCCCGATTTTATCGGGCTTTTTAATTTTTAAGATATTGGGTACAACATAGGTACAACCATATCAGAACTTCATTTTAAGATTAGACGATTCGAATGTTTAAACTTCAAGCTCGCTCTAAAGAGCTTGAACCTCATTCTGATTCTTGATGAAATATTTATCCGAAATATCTTCTACTTATTCATCTACTGCACGTGCCTCATGACTATTTCAAGTCAATCTCAATGTCCCCCAAATCCAACATTGCATTAATCAAGCTTACTTTCTCAAAAGCACCTAAATCAGAAATGTGAATAGTTGCTTTTTTGATTTTCTTTTCTTGCAGTAGTCGAGCTCTTCTCACTCCTTCTAATAAAGGATTTTCAGGAGTGAGCCATTCTTGGCCATTCCAAAAAGCCAGATTGGCGTACGAACTGTCCTTAACTTCTCCATTAAAAGCAATGATGATGTCGTCGGCATTTGATGATTCTGCCAATAGACTTATGTTGGCTCTGTTTTCAAATTTATGAGAGTAGTTAAAAGGACTTGATTCCACTACTTCAAGAGTTTCGATGATTCTCTTTTTGTATTCTGAGAATGACACATCTTGGCCTTCCTCTTCATAGACTACTCTCACTTTACAGGGATGATCCGAATTTATCCTAGGAAGAATTGAATCTAATTGTAAGGGCCTTGACTCTGGAAAAAATTCAAGAAAAGTTTTATTGACTCTTTCCTGATGGAGATAAAGGTTTTGATAATCACCTTTTGAGAAACAAATACTTTCTATGAATTTCACTTATACTCTATCTCAGAATAGTAAAAACTTGACTTGTTTTCACACCTTCATTAATGAAAACAGCTAGGTACTGGCCAGAAGGCAGAATTGTTCCATTATAGGTGGCATCCCAATCGTTTAGGTAGTTGGATGTTTTGAATAAGGACTGACCCGCATTATTGAAAATTTCCAAGGAATTTTCACGATCTAGTCTAGCTTCGGTTACAATTAGAAAATCATTTTTACCGTCTCCGTTAGGGGTGATGACGTTGGTGATTTTTGGCTGAGTTGCATTTTCTTCAATATCAATCACTATGCTTTCAGAAAACGAACAACCTAAATCAGAGGTAGCAGTCATCACTACGGTGTAGGTGCCTGCATTGCTATAAATGTGATTTCTATCGTCTATAGCCATGGTGCCATCACCTAAATCAATGGTATAGGATTTTGTATTTTCAGGTAAATCAAAATCAAAACGGATGGAGGATCCAACCGAGGCAAGACTGGATGTAGATAAATTTAAATCATTGTCGAGATAGTTGAAGCACATCAGCACTTCTTGAGGCTCAGTAAAAGTACTACCAAGGTGTCCATTGTCAATGGATTGCACGGCCCAAGAGTAAGCCCCGTCTGGTAATTCTGAGCCGTCAAATTTGTAGCTTGGAGTATACCCCGCATTCCCCGTTTGAATAAGTGTGAGCGTGCCGTCATCTAATGCGGCTGGTGAGATTTGAAAGCCCTGATCATTCCAAAGTCTGATGTTGTAAGAAAGTGCCACTGATGGTGTTTCATTGTCTATTCCTCTATCCCAAGTGAAGTATAGCCACTGATTGTCTTCGCTGTATTCTGTAATCAAATTGGATGGGTGTTGTGGGTAGGAGTTTGCCGATTCTGTATGGTTTTCATAAATGTTGACTGAGTACTGTCCGAATTGATCAAAGCCGCTTGAGAATAAATCTAAGTCTAAATCATTGTCAAAATCAGCCCAATAGGTGATACCTCTCGCGATATTATCCACTTCGGCTTCAATTTCTACTAAAATGCCCTTTTCATTTTTGTAAAGTTTTGTCGCAGAACCCTGATCGGTTGTTGAGAAACTTGTGGCTAAATCAAGTGTTCCGTCGTTGTTGAAGTCACCCCAATCCATAGGAAAGAATTCAAATGTTCCAATGTTTTCAATAATTGTTTCACCCGCTACAAATACACCATCTTGATTCCACCATATCTTGACGATTTTTTCCGGGAATGATGAAACTGTGATCAGATCTACATCACCATCACTATCAATATCGGCGAGGGACAAATCTGCAATATCATCTTTAATTGAATGCACAGATTCATCTAAAACAAAGTTGGAATTATCATTATTATAAATTCTAAGATTGACTTCTTGAGTGCCATCTGTCCCCATTATGACTATCAAGTCTAGGTCGTCATCCCCATCATAATCAAACCACTCAGATCGTTGCACAATATCCTCATCTTCAAGGATTGCAAACTCCTCAAATCCATTTCCTACATTTTTATATAGAACCAAATCAGTAAAATCCACGATAGCCGCTAAGTCTAAGTCTCCATCATTATCAAAATCACCAGCATAGGATAATAGAACGTCATCAAGATTCCAAGAAGGCTTCTTGGCTAATTCGTCACCACTGTTAATAAAAACTTCATTTATTTCAGGCTCTGATAGAGGCGAATAGGAGGTAACTAAATCTTGTCTGCCGTCATTATTTAGGTCAGCCCAAAAGGAGCGGTAAAGAAAAATAATGGGGGAAATAAAAATAGATTGCTCCTCAGTAAACGAGAGATCAGAGCCTGAATAAAGAGTGAACTCTGAGAAATCCTCTTGATTATTAATAACATTACCGGTAATATCAATATTTCCGTCATTATTGAAGTCGACAATTGTTGCGCCTCCATATGTACTTTCTATCTGAATGGAACGGATCCTCTGTAGTGGATTTTGTATGGTAAAGTCGATAGATGTCGGTTCAGACGATATCAATCCATTATCTACTGTATAAACGGAAAACACATAATGGCCGGGAGGCAAATCGTTGAAAATTTTTGACTTATTGAATCCAATAGACCCACTTTGACCTAATGCCAGCGAGCTGGATACTAATTTTTCATTTTCATATAGTTCGTATGAGTAGGTAAGTGATATAGATGGTGTCTCTGTATCAGAGCCTGAATCCCATAAAATTTCAATCGGTGATCCAATAGTTTCAGTTCCAGTAACAAGGAGATTGATCGGTGGATTTGGGCGGTTATTGACCTTTTTGTTGTTGTTTTTGAATAGGATGGATTTTGCATTGTAATCGGTGGTTGAATTCAAGTATCTTCCATTTGTCAATATATCCAGGCTGCCTTCACCATCAATATCTCCAACGCTAATGTTACCTAATTCATGGCTAAAAAAATCTAAGTCAAGCTCCGAGAATAGACCAAGCTCATTGATGTATACTCCCATTTTTCGCACAAATGAATTCGTAGTGTTTCCTTCTACGAGTCCTTTGACAACTAAATCTAAGTCACCATCATTATCAAGATCACCTATTGCCAAAGAATTGTTCACATATCCTTCTATTCCTGTTTCTGTTTCTGTGAAGGACCCATTGTCATTTAAATAGATTTTTGAAAAATGAATCGGGTCTGCGATAAATCCGTTTTCATCTCGCAAATTAAAATCTAAAGAAAAAGCAGCATTTCCCATTAGCAAAAGGTCTTTGTCCCCATCTTCATCTGCATCAAACCAAGTCATTGAACCTAGGTGAATATCTCTTAATTCAGTATCTATCAATTCTAAATCGCCATTAGTATTTCGATATATTTCAGTTTTCGGTTCTCCACTAGCCTGAGTTCCGCACCTTGCTAAGTCCAGGTATCCATCACTGTCGAAATCCACCCAAGTCGCAGATTCAAACAATAGGGGAGTAAATGTTTGGTCTACCGCTCTGAATGTGTTGTCAATGCGTTCGTATATGGCAGAAATCGTTTCTCCTTGAAAGAATCGTCCAGAAACAAAAACATCCTCATCTCCGTCATTATCATAATCACCCCATGTAAAAGACCCCTCTTCAATGGCTGGAAGTGCTATTTCTCTAGGTAAAAAAAACCAATTCAAATTTTCATAGAGAATCGTTCTCACATCTCCTGCAGTATTTCTTCCTCCCATAATGAGATCTAAATCACCGTCTAAGTCAAAATCAATCCAAGAAGTGGGGGTAGGCAAAAATCGCTGTGACATTTCGAAATCAAAGTTGATCAGCTCCCTCTCAACATAAGATCCATTTATGTTCTGCAGCAATTGAAAAAATCTTAATTGATCTTCTTCAAAACAGAAACCTTGACAATCAGAGCCATCTTGAAATATGTCTAAATCACCATCCATAT
>JBGCFL010000034.1:0-3542 GCA_045106975.1 Ekhidna sp.
ATCACTCGAAGATCATGCTTCTTAGGTTTATGATCGACAAGATATTTTTCGATAATTTGCCACTGGGAATCGGTCAGTTCGGTAAATTTTATTTGCATAACTCAAAGTTTTGGTAGACTTCAAGTTATCTGATCGATTCCTGTTTTTTCAATGAACTCGAAATCGACTCCCAAACATGTTCTTAACTTTGATATTTTTTGAATCAAATCAATTAACTGTTTTCAGACACTACCTAATTAATGTATATCTTCGACATTCGTAAAGGTCGATATTATGGAATACTATAAAATGCTCAATTATATTAAAGACGTGTTAAAAAATATGCCAACTGACTGGCTCAGTCTAACAACCCATAGACTAGATATTTATGATGAGAAGTTGGCCAAAATTCAATTCTTAGAACAGTTTGAAATCTTGTTTAATGACAATAATTCTGAATCATCGGTACTAAATAAATTACCGACAGCTTACGATTATATTCGATTGGGGCATCCATTATCTTGTATACTTGAATGGGTAATTGCGAACTTGAATAATATCAAGCCAGATAGTGTGATTAGTTTTTCATCGAAGGCTATTCCTGTTTTGGCAGTTCTAAGAAGAAATTTATTTTTTAATAAAAGCACACAAATCATTTATTCTGGTGAATTGCCAGTTTTTTTTGATGTTGAAATACTCAAGAATATTTATGGCTATAATTTTGAGCTAAGAAATGTTGAGAAAATAGAAGAGATTACCGCGTTTGATGGCACTACCGTTTTTCTTTCACAAGAAGATAGGATTTCTACTTTTGATCTCAACCCCAATATTGACTTTTTTATCTATCTTCATTCCCATCTTGGAAGTGTCTTAGTAGCAAATGGGGGGGGGGATGAGAGTTACATCCCAGAAATTCAGCATGTAAGAAGAAGAGAAACAATTGCAATGACGCCTGCTAATTGTTTTGCAGCCTTACAATTGATATTAAAACAATCGTCTTTTAATATTCAAAAAAGTAGGGTAGAGACTGACAAAAAACTTGTTTTAGCTGCCATTAAAGAAATTACTGGATCAAATACAAAGGCACTAGTTGGTTCTAGTGGACTATCTATTCAATATGCCATTATGATGGGGCTAATACAGGATGCACTAGAAATTCATAAAGGGAAAAATATCAAAATTGTTGTTCCCCCAAATTGTTATGGTGGAACGAATGATCAAGCCAGACGAGTTGCTGCTTGCATTGATAATGTTGAAGTAGTTGATTTACCAGTAGATGGCGAGCACGATATGGTACAAAGTATTGATATCGTTTTAGATAAAATTGCTAATGAAGATGCTATTCCTTATATAATCGCTGAAATTCCAACAAACCCCAGAGTTGAAGTCCCTAATCTGATACAATTAAAAAATGTTTTAAGAAAGCAGCGTAAAACTGCAACTGGTGAAATTGCTATCGATGCCGTTTTTATTTTAGATCAAACATTTTGTCCTAACGTACACTTCTTAGGTGAAGATAAAATACTATCAAAAGTTAGGACTATTTCATATGCCAGTGGATCTAAGTTTCCAAGTGGCGGGCAATGTACCGCTGGATACTGTATCGGAAATAAAAAAACGGAAGCGTTGATGGGGAAAATAGAAATGCATCTCAGACTTTGCGATAACGAAGCTACAAATGGACAATATGAAATATTAGCCAAACAACTGCCTTCAATGAATCAAAGAATTAATGATGCTTATAAGAATACACGCGAGTTTGTGAATTTTATCATGGATAATTTACCGGGTGCAAAAATAAATTTCGTATCAGAAGAATTGGCAAATGAAGGATTTACCCCATCCGTATTTTCATTAGATCTCCCAACTAAAGGTAGCACTGATGAAGAAAAAGAATCTTATAAAAGAGAATTAAATCATGAATTAATCAATTTAATGATTACCGAAATCCCTAGTGAAAGTAAATACTGTGTGAGCTATGGGCAGTTAAGGGGATGTTATTGGACTATACCTGCAACATCTACTCAAGGGACGACTAAAGAAGGTGACAAAGATTATATTGCCCGCGTAGCACTTTCTCCTAAGATGGATCTTGAACATCATAAAAAAGTCTTTTTGAGTTTTATTGAGAAAATTTGAACCTGACAGAGGGGGGGATTTCAAGGTGCAGAGGCGGACACTTCATACATATACTCCTCCAATGCAGGATTTGTGAAAAGTCGGGGAGCCTTACTTTTGTAGTAACCAAACAGCAAAAGTTATGCTCCCCTTCAGCCTCAGTAAATCCGATTCCGATATCGTAAATATCGAAAGAAAAACGCATTCTCACTCCTTAATTCGAGATCGGATCAACGTACTCCATCTCCTTGATTTAGGGTATAACCGTACCACTTGTGCCCATATTGTGGGCTGTCATCCTAACTCCATAACCAATTATATCAAATTGTATCTTCAAGGAGGTTTGGACTCAATCAAAGAACTAAGCTACTCCTATCCCCGGCATGAGCTTCATTCGATGCAGGATCAAGTCGATGCGGCCCTGAGTGAAGCGAATTGTAGTACTGTAAGGGAGGTCGGCAAACTTTTGTCAGACCGTTTCAGCTATAATCGCAGTAATGAATCGGTACGAAAACTCTTACACCGATTGGGGTATAAGCGTAGAAAAACGGGAACTTTTCCGGGTAAAATAAAAGACTTTGATAAATGGCAAGCCCAACAAGATACCTTTGTAGTTAAATTAGAGGTCTTGATACAACAGGCTGAAAATAAGGCCATTGACCTGGTTTTTGGAGATGCTGCCCATTTTGTTTACGGCAAGTTCCATCTATATACTTGGGGAAAAACCCCGCGCTACAGCCCTAGTGGTCATGGCCGATATAGAATCAACGTTTATGGAGCCTATGATGTAGTTACCAATCAAGTCTACTCTATGTATAATGAAGGCTATATTAACGCCGAATTTATGGTAGCATATTTCCAATGGTTACGGAAAGAAGGGTTTCCAGATCGGAATCGTCCCTTACATATTGTACTGGATAATGCTCGATATCAGCACTGTGACTTCGTTAAGCAATGGGCCAAGGACTTGAATATTGAGCTGGAATTTCTCCCCAGTTATTCGCCCAATCTAAACCTCATTGAAAGGCTCTGGAAGTACATGAAGCAGACACTAGCTAAACAAGTCCATGATTCTAAAAACACTTTCGAACACGCAATCCGAGAGTTATTACAATCCTTGAATGAGCAACCACATCAAGATAAATTATGGACCCTATTAAATCCCCTTTTTCAACGGTTTGAAAAATCACAAATCTTGGGTTGCTGAACTATAGAAAGAAATATTATGAGAGATGAATATGAATATTCAATTGATGATGAGGAATATGGTTCTTTAGAAAGAAAACCTACCGAACAGGAAAGGAAAGTTTATTTTCTTTTCGAATTTGGTCGTCTAAAATTGGAAGGTACCATGAAAAAATAACCTTTTAGATAGAAGTAATACTATGCCTCTAACATGGTCTACGAGCTATGCATCGTCGCGAAGCTCCTTGCCCAGCACGTAG
>JBGCFL010000035.1:0-12847 GCA_045106975.1 Ekhidna sp.
ATTAAAATTTTATTGCTCAATGTCATGATTTTGAGTTTAGGTTTTCTAGATGTTTTGCTAGTTCAGAAGAGGTGATTCCTAAGACTTCTGCATGATGTAAAAAGTCAGGCAATACTTTACTGAAGAAGTCTTGTTTCTTGCTTTCCAAAATAATTTTTTGGGCGTCACCATTGACGAAGTAGCCAATTCCTCTCTTATTCTCTATGATATTCATTGCTTGTAATTCGCTATAAGTTCTCATGATCGTATTCGGATTTACACCCATGTCTGAAGCTAATTCACGAACAGAAGGAATTTTTTCACCAGTCTTTAGTTCTCCGCTTACCACCTTGTCAGTGATGTTATCTGCTATCTGCAGAAAGATGCTTTTACCGTTTTGAAACTCCATATTATACCTCCCTTTCTTTAAGTTTCAAATAGGCCACAGTAAGCATGACTAATACGCTTATAAAAGTGGCTATGCTAAAGAAACGCAAGGCACTATTCTCACCTGTAGGCAACAAGAAAAGTTCTCCATTCACTTCGTATTCACCTAAGCCTAGTGGTTCCATAACTATATAGACAACAGCGAAGTAGCTCATCAAAATAATCGCTATTGAGAACAGTGATTTGATTAAAGGCTGTTTTGAAAAGATAGCTGCCCCAGTGAATGGTAAAACCAACACTAGAAATGTGCATGATACGATTAAGGCTTGCGCCCAAAACATTTCGTCTACAGGTGAAATATCAATAGCTAAGACATCTGAGATGCCTATCAATTCGAAGGCTTTTTTTGTACCCAATTCAAAAACAACACCATGTATATTAAAGGCTATCCAGAACAGAATAGGAAGAGCTATTAATGATAAGACTACTCTGTTCAGAAATTCGAAAAGTAGTTTTTCAAAAGCTGAGGCAGGCATTGTCAAGTAGCTAATACTGCTTTCTTTATTCCTAAGAGAAGGAAATGAGTATCCAATATATAATACTCCGAAAATGGCCATGAAAGTGATCATCATTTGTAGAAATATCTCTACACCCAATGGTTGAAAATCATTGCCCGCTTGAACCATAGTAAGGCCAATGAAAACCACTCCAATGAATCCGATGGAAGCAAAGACCATGAGTTTCTGATTGTTAATCAAATTTTGCTTGCAAACCAGCAAAAATCGTTTCCAATTGAATGTGTTCTTAATCGACATATTCCTTCATTTTTTGGCCGTCTTGGGTGATGGCGTTAAACAACAATTCAATATCTACTGATGAATCTCCATTTGATTGTGGAGTGATGATTTTATATCCTCCGGGTACCATTTCACTGTATAGGACATTTTCACCTTCAGCCGTTGAACTCATGGAAAAGCAGAGTTTAGATGAAATATCATACAGGTCTTTCTGCAGAATAAATTGCCCTTTTTCCAAAAGAAGAATACGATCAATCAAGTTTTCTACATCCTTTACTTGATGTGTAGAAATGATGACTAATTGATCTTCATCTAAAGACCCTGCTAGTACTCTTCTGAAAATGCTTTTAGAAGGAATGTCAAGACCATTTGTTGGTTCATCCAGGACTAGCAACTTACACTTGGTAGCCAAGGCGAATGAGATAAGAAATTTCTTCTTTTGACCATAAGAAAGCTTTTGCAGATTTTTGGTTTGAGGCAATTCGAAATCAGATATGAGTCTATTTAACAGATCTCTGTCAAATCTAGGGTAGAAGGGAGCATGTGCTTTCACAAACTTTTCAATAGATATACCTGGGATATAAAACTCCTCTGAGACAAAAAAGAGTTCTTCCAAAAACGAAGGTTCCCTTTTGCTTGGAGAATGTCCATTCACTTGAATGGCTCCACTAGTGGAGAACTGAAGTCCAGTTAGAATCTTTAGTAGTGAAGTTTTACCAGCTCCATTTTTGCCTAAGAGACCAACTATACTACCAGCTTTCAATTCACAATCCAACCCATCAAACAGAGGAGATTGCTTTTTGCTGTAGCTAAAATTGAGTTGTTTTATGTTAATCATTTATCTTGATCTACTGTACTATCATACTAATACAGTACAACAATAAATTAAGTTTTAATATTTTCCAAAAAATCAAGATTATTTATGCAGAATATTAACTAGCGGTAGAAATATTAAATCATTTCAGGTTGCCATTCTGAAAGTCAATAATCATAGCTACTTTTATTAAAAAAAACAGACAATGCCACAAGCACGAACCTTTTCCGCCTTTCTTTTTGTCCTATTATCATTGATTATTTTAAGTGCAAATGCTCAAAACTATATGAAGGTCAATAGTGATTTAAAGGCAGCAACAGAGCCTCAATTAATTACAAGGAAGGGAATAAAAGTTATTCCATATTACAGTTTCGGAGACTTTAAGGTGACTGAATCAAAAGCGGGTGCTAGCAATACAACAACAGTAGGTGGAGGCAATATGCAGGTAGCTACACAAAATCAGAAGTTGAGGTTTACTCTGGTAAATAGTGCTATAGACTATACTGTAAAAGTGAATATGGAAAAACAAGGACGTTTTGCAGAGTCCCAAGTATTCTTTGAAAGTTTGACCTTTTCAGATGGTGGTGTAAATGTAGTTTCCGAGATTGCTGGAAATAAAGGGTCAGATTGGACGTTAGTCACATCATGGTCTACAGGGAGTAATATTTCTTCTGGAATAGTAGCTGGAGACAAAGAATATCAAGTAGTGACAGTTACTGAATTGGAAGGAAAGAGTTCGAAATTCTTTGCTGCAATGTCACTTTGGATGGGATTTGAGGTGTTTGATGGAGACAAAGCCATTGCTGCTGTTCAAACCATGCCTGTAAAAGGAGGGAAGCCGACCTTCGCTAGCTGGATTCACCCAGACCTGTCTCCCGAAGATCAAACTAAGATGGCTAGTAGTCTCACCGCTCTTTTGGTGATTACTAACAATCAACTCTTGACTGAGTAGAAGCAAAAAAAGTTTAGTTCTTTAACATTAGCTCCATCAACTTCTGAGCAGTTATTTCACCTTTTCTCCGAACAAATTCTCTCGGGGTGTTATCACCCACCTCATATGTAACAGACTCTGCACCAAATTCATGAAAGAAAAAAGCAGTAGAATTAACTCTTAGTCCGGTTCCTGGACTTGGTCTAATATTAGGATTGTAGTTAGGTATTTCCTTGCCTAATTCATTAATCAAATCAGGTACCAAGCCAGGCATATTCCCTTTCAAGTTAGGATCAATGGTATAGAATATATCTTGATAAGTAGAATGAAAATCAGCTCCAAAATAAAATTTACCATCGTTTTCTTTTGCTTTCCGTTCCATAAAGTTCTTTATGGCAGATGTCTCGGGTTGATTAAAATCTTCCCAATCTCTATTAAGATCAATTCCTCCAGAACTATGTCTCCAATGTCCATTATCAACTCCGTCTGGGTTCATTAACGGGACTACATAAACATTGTACTCGGATCTAAATTTTTCAGCTATTTCGCTATCGGAGCATATTGTATTGATGAATGACTTCATGGCTAGAAATCCTGTTACCTCTGGCGGGTGTTGTCTTGAAATGATCATTATCATTTTTTTATCATCGCTTTTTCCAATTTTCAACAAATTGATTGGCTTGCCTTCTCTGCTTTCTCCTATTGTCGAATTAGATACAAACGACTTGGACATCAAATCATTAGCCCAAGTATTTACAGTAGTTGATGTCTCCAGTTCTTGAGCTGAAATCCAAAGTGTATCCTTAGAGATCGAGATTTTCATAGTAAGGCTTATCGGCAATTCCTTCTCCTCAACTAACTTCATTTTCAATTGAGAGTTGGCTGAATCCAAAGACTTCCAGTTCTTTCCATCACTGCTCAATTTTGGATAATATCTATGAAAGGCATTTTCTGAGTAAGTAAGTCTCAAATAAATATCTCTGTCTGTTTCTGACCATATTTTGAATCCATACCACGGACTTGGATTAATAGGAGAGTTTTCAGGGGTAATTAAAACTGATATCAGTGAGTCATTGCTCTTAGAAACACCGTTTAATCGTGCGCCTAAATAATCATTGGTCATGAAGACTCCATCTCCAAGATCAAAAACACCTCTATGTTGTAGCTGAATAGGCACTGTTAACGTGCTTACTTTCTTAAGTGGTGCTTGCCCTTTCCATTGAGTGTCTTGTATGCAACCCCATAACAGAATAGTGATCAGGATGCCAAAAAAAGAAGTTTCGTTTTTAAAAAAAGTCATTAAAGTAGTCTGATTAGTGATTTTGGTTAGTATAATATTGAACCATTATTCATTCAAAAATTCATACTACGAACAATACTAAACTAATTAAGTATGTTGGTATGGCAAAGTCTAGGCGATTGTCTTTTGAAATATTACAACATGTGATTTTGGTTTATAGTAAACTCAATGCATAAAAAAGCCTCTTCAAAATTGAAGAGGCTTTTATGGGCGGTAGCTATATTATCTCATTTTAGCTAAGCATGATAAGTAAAACAACAACTGTCAAAACAGAAAGTAAAAATCTAACGTAACTCATAGCTTTATAATTTGGCATTCATAGGGTTAGTGTATTTATCTACGGTAAACCCCTAATTGATTCTTTGAATAGGTCTATTAATTCGATGAAAGCATTGTATAGGTTCTTAAACCTTCTCTAAAATCAGATGTCACTTCGTGCACCGTGTTTTCAATTCTTTCTATTACCCAGATTTGAGTACTATCACCAATTTCTACAGTCAAAAAAGATTCTGATCTATCGATACTCCAAAACCCAGTTACAGCTGGCACATCATTAGGATGACATTTAGTAGCGCCCTCGTTTATCTCGTAGCGACCATTAGGGAAATAGGTAATGAAATTATCTGTGACACAATCATTTGGCCTTAGAGTACCCAATTCGATTGTGATTTGATTGACTTGATAGGTCTTTCCAAATTCATCAACTCCAGCAATTAGTTGAGGTGTACTCAATATAGTAGGAGAGTCCTGATAGCAGGATGACAAAAGGATTAATAGAAAAAAAGGGATAATTCTTAAGATTTTCATAGGTTGTAGTTTTACCTATGTCAATACAATTAAGAATTACCCCTAAAATGAGATTGCTTAGTTATTAAGCTAAAACTTCTTTTACTTTATCAGCTGCATCTTTTAAGACAATTGCAGAAGTTACTTTCAGCCCTGACTCTTCAATTATTTTAGCTCCTTCTTCAGCGTTTGTTCCTTGAAGTCTTACAATGATTGGAACATTGATATCTCCAATTTTTTTGTAGGCCTCTACAACACCATTAGCAACTCTATCGCAACGAACAATTCCACCAAAAATGTTGATAAGAATTGCTTTTACTTTTGGATCTTTCAAGATAATTCTGAAACCAGCTTCTACCGTTTGAGCATTAGCCCCGCCCCCTACATCAAGGAAGTTAGCAGGCTCACCACCTGATAGCTTAATGATATCCATAGTTGCCATCGCTAGACCAGCACCATTCACCATGCAACCAACGTTCCCGTCTAGTTTTACATAATTTAAGCCTGACTCACCCGCTTCAACTTCTGCAGGATCTTCTTCAGAAAGATCTCTTAACTCAGCAATGTCTTTATGTCTGTAAAGTGCATTGTCGTCAATATCTACTTTAGCATCTACAGCTAATATTTTATTATCAGAGGTCTTCAATACGGGATTGATTTCAAACTGAGCTGCATCTGTAGAAATGTATGCTTTATAAAGGGAGAAGATAAACTTAACCATTCCTTTGAAGGCATCACCTTCCAAACCTAATGCGAATGCAACTTTTCTTGCCTGAAATCCTTGAAGCCCAACAGCAGGATCAATCCACTCTTTTACGATTTTGTCTGGAGTTTCCTCAGCAACCGTTTCAATATCCATACCGCCCTCTGTAGAGGCCATTATGATATTTTTACCAGTACCTCTGTCTAGAAGAATTGATAAGTAATACTCTTTTGGCTCTGAATCTCCTGGATAATAAACATCCTGTGCCACTAGCACTTTGTTTACCTTTTTACCTTCTGCTCCTGTTTGGTGCGTTACTAATGTACCACCAAGAATAGCCTTTGATTTTGGATTTACTTCATCCAAGCTCTTAGCTAAAACCACTCCATTGGAGTCAGTCTCTTGTACTTTTCCTTTACCTCTACCACCAGCATGAATTTGAGCTTTAATTACGAACCAGCTAGTGCCAGTGTCGTTTTTCAATTTCTCAGCAGCTTCTGTCGCTTTTTCTGGCGTATCCGCTACAATACCTTCTTGTATGGCCACACCATACGATTTCAAAATTTCTTTAGCTTGATATTCGTGAATATTCATCTCAGTATATTGATTTTCAAATATGGAGCGAATTTTCGCTCTGGTTACGAAGTAAATTTTCTGCGAAGCTAAGCCATCATAGACGTATAATCAAGTAGACAAGGCTGTTTCACAAGAGAAGTAATCTTATCTTTGTGATATATGTTGAAAGCGCATGATATTCATAAATCTTACAACGGACTCCACGTATTAAAAGGAGTCGATTTATCCATTGATAAAGGGGAAATTGTTTCGATTGTTGGTGCTTCAGGTGCGGGTAAAAGTACTCTTTTGCACATTTTAGGGACTCTTGATCAAGCAGATAAAGGAGGTCTCGAAATAAATGGGACAGCCGTTTCAACGTTGGGGTCAAAAAAAATGGCTGCTTTTAGGAACTCAGAGATTGGTTTTGTTTTTCAGTTTCACAATTTATTTCCTGAATTTTCTGCAATTGAAAATGCTTGTATCCCAGCGTTTATTAAAGGAGATAGTAATGCAAGAAGCAAAGCTGAAAAAATATTAAACAAACTAGGACTTGGTCAACGTTTAGACCACAAGCCTTCTGAACTTTCTGGAGGAGAGCAACAACGTGTTTCTGTAGCACGAGCATTAATTAATGACCCATCTATTGTTTTTGCAGATGAACCTAGTGGAAATCTTGATTCTCAGAGTGCCAGCGACTTGCATCAACTCTTTTTTGATTTAAGAAATGATTTTGGCCAAACGTTTGTATTGGTAACTCACAATAAGGATTTAGCTAATATGGCGGACAGGAAGCTCGAAATCGCCGATGGGACAATCGCAAAATGAAATTGAGCCAAGGTGTTAAATTTATGCTCCTGGCTTCATTTACCTTCACCTTAATGAAGGTGAGTATCAAGCTAATCCCCCATATTCCAGCAATAGAGATTATCCTTTTTCGATCTATTATATCAATGGGTATAAGTTTGTTTTTCCTTCTTAAACAGAGAGTAAATATTTGGGGTAATAATAAGCCAATATTGATTGGAAGGGGTGTTGCCGGTGCTATTGCACTGATTATATATTTTAGTTTATTACAACAAATACCTTTAGCAACCGCATCTACTTTACAGTATTTAGCACCCATTTTTACGGCGGTATTTGGGATATTCATCGTTGGAGAAAAGGTTAGACCCATTCAGTGGCTCTTTTTTGCAATTTCATTTATTGGTATTTTAGTTATTCAAGGCTTTGATCCAAGAATTTCTTTTACTCACCTCATGATGGGAGTAAGTGCCTCTGTATTTATGGGGTTGGCCTATAATTTTATAAGAAAGCTTAAAACGGGTGAGCATCCTCTGGTCATCATTTTCTATTTTCCTCTCATAGTCTTACCTATTTCGGCCATTTGGTCCTCGTTTGTTTGGGTAACTCCTGTTGGTTCTGATTGGTTAGTCTTAATAGCCGTTGGACTATTTACACAGATAGCGCAATTCCTGATGACCAAAGCGTATCAAAAAGAGGAACTTAGCAAGATTTCAATTCTGACTTATATAGGCATTATCTATTCTTTGATTTTTGGTTTCTTCCTATTTGATGAGACTTATAATCTTGTGACCTACCTAGGAATGATATTGGTTTTGGGTGGTGTTATCCTGAATGTGATGTGGAAGAAAAAGTAGTCTTGGTTTTAATGGAGTCATCAATTTTATTTGTAAAAAATTAGACAAAACAACAATGGGAAGAGCATTTGAATATAGAAGAGCAGCAAAGGAAAAGAGATGGGATAAAATGAGTAAGGTTTTTCCTAAGCTAGCTAAAGCGATTACTGTAGCAGCAAAAGAAGGTGGAGCTGACGCTGAAATGAATGCTAAGCTGAGAACTGCTATTCAAAATGCTAAGGCTGAGAATATGCCTAAGGATAACATTGAAAATGCAATAAAGCGTGCTGAAGGGAAAGATTTTGATGAAATTTCTGAGGTTACCTATGAAGGAAAGGGGCCACATGGTGTTCTTGTTTTTGTAGAGTGTACTACGGATAATACTACAAGAACAGTAGCCAATGTAAAATCCTATTTCAACAAACTTGGTCAAGGATTCTCTCCATCAGGTTCTTTAGAGTTTTTGTTTGCTAGAAAGTCAGTTTTCGAATTTGAGAAAGCAGAGGGTATAGATATTGAAGATCTTGAACTTTCACTCATTGATGGAGGATTAGAAGAAATTGAAGAAAACGAAGGTATGATCTATGCTTATGCTGACTATACTCAGTTTGGAGAAATGTCTAAAATTTTAGATGACCTTGAAATTGAGGTTAAGAAAGCTTCATTAAAGCGTATTGCAACTAGTCCAGTAGATTTTTCGGATGATCAGTTGGAAGAAATTGAAAAATTGATTGATAAACTTGAGGATGACGATGATGTTCAGGCTGTGTATACCAATATCGGGTAAGTCATGAATAACAACGACACGATTAGACGCATACGATACATTTTTGATTATGGAGATGATCATATGATGCATCTTTTTAGGCTAGGAGGGAAGGACGTAACCAGAGAGGAAATAAGTGATTGGTTAAAGAAAGAAGATGACACCAATCAAAAGATGATCTATGATGTTGATTTAGCGACCTTTTTGAATGGAATGATTATTCAACTAAGAGGGAAGAAAGATGGTGAAACACCAAAACCTGAAAAGCGCATCAACAATAATGTCATTTTTCGTAAACTAAAAATTGCTCTCAGCTTAAAAGATGAAGACATAATTGCTGTCATGAAAAAAGCCAACTTCGATGTTGGTAAGCACGAAATCAGTGCTATTTTTCGTAATCCTACTCAGAAGCAATACCGAGTTTGTAAAGATCAATTTTTAAGAAACTTCTTACAAGGACTGCAGAATGAGAAGAGGGGAGAGAACACAAAGAACTAAACAGCTCTAATGGAAAAATATTTATGCCGTCTTTAATAATAATCGATTTAAAGACGGCATAAACACAATAATCACTTCTTGATAAAGTTTCGCGTCAGAAGCGCTTCATCATTAATAAGTAGTTGAATCACATAGTATCCAGACTGAAGTTTGTCAATTTGAATATGTTCTTCTGCTGTAGCAGAAATATTTTCAATTATTTGACTTAATAATACTCTTCCTGATAGATCGATGACACGATATTCATAGACTCCTTTTTTGATACCATCAAAAGTTAGTGTTAATTCATTGGATGCAGGGACGGGATATAATTGGAATGATGCTGTAATCTCATCATGAATACCAAGTGGCTTTCCAACTGTTAGTTCAAAACTTCCTGATTCAAAATGAAACCCATCGAAGGCAGTGATATTAACAATTGTTGTCCCAATTATCTCTGGATTCATGATGAGGTTATCATCACTATCAACAATTAAGTCTGCAATAACCTCATTTTGTTCAATCTGATATGTTAAAATGTTTCCATCTGTATCAGAGAAGTATTCATTTAGATCAAAAAGTGCGACAATTGATTGATCCATTCGACTGAACTGGCTGTCAATAAATGAAGTTGTAGGACGCGTATTTGACATTAATTCAAAGTTTATTGAAAGTGTGTCTCCATGTTGATCCATCGCATTTACATTGATCGTATCAAGACCAAAGCTAGCTGCCTTAAGGGTGAGTGAATTTTCGTTGAGGTCAACTTCAATTGATCCATTGGTGGAACTTGCGTCATAAACGAGTGAATCAGCATCACCATCATAAAAGTAATCACTTAAAATAATTCTCAAACTTTCTTCACCTATTGCTAATGGGTTCGTCAAAATTTCTTTAGACGATTCTATTGCCTTATTATATACTTCCAATGTAATTGGTATGTTAAGGCTATCAGAAAGTGGATCATCTGAGATTAATAAAATTGAGGACTCATAAAATCCAATCTCTAAATCATGAGTTTTAATGATAAATGATGTTGAGTAAGAACTGTCTGGTTCCAATACCATATTATTAACAGAATCCATTTCTAACCAATCTGTCTGAACTGAAGATGATAATGAAAAGTAAACAGAGCTTTGCCCCAAACTATTAATTGTAAGAGGGACTATTTTATCCTCAAACCTTGCAAGAGTAGTTTCATAACTAAACAAATCAACTGAGATTTCTTTAAAAGATCTTTCACTTACAGTTAATTCAAAACTTTCTGAATGGTAATGAAATCCATCAAAAGCAGTAATGTTTACAATTGTGTTTCCCACTATTTCGGGATTTATTATAAGATGATCATCACTATCAATAATTAAATCTGCAATAGGTTCATCCAGTTCAATCTGATATGTCAATAGATTTCCATCTGTATCCGAGAAGTATTCATTTAAGCTAAAAAGATCAACAATTGATTGATCTATCCGACTAAACTGTGGATCAATAGATGAAGATATAGGGCGATTATTAGCCATTAATGCTACATCAATTGACAATGTATCTCCAAATTGATCCATAGCACTGATATTAATAGTATCCAATCCATATGAAACAGGAATGAAAATTAATGTGTCAGCATCAAATTGAATATCAACTGAACCATTTATAGATTTAACATTGTAAACAAGGGAATCCGCATCTTCATCTTTAAAATGTTCATTCAAAAAGACTCTTGAGATTTCTTCACCAATTGCCAATGGTTCATTGGGTATTTTACCAAAGAAGTCTATTTCTTGATTCATAACTAGAAGCGATATTGGAATGAGGAGAGTGTCGTACATGGGATCATCAGAAGTAAGTAATAACTGAGTCTCATATGATCCTATTTCCAGTCCTTCTGTACTGATTATAATTTGAGCATTACCCAGACTATCAGGTGCTAAGTTCATGCTAAGCGTATCCATTGCCAGCCAATCAATTGAATCATAATGAACTAGCGAAAAATCAACAGTATCTTGACCAACACTATTCATTTGAAGAAAAATATCTTCGCTTGATGACCTTGGAAGCTCAATGTGATACTGTTCAAATCCAATTAATAGTTCCTTATTTGACCTTTCACTTGCTGCTGTGAGTCGAATAGAAATTTCAGGCATTTCAGGATCATTAGTGGACCACACCATTTGCTCATCAAATACGTCAGCAGAATGAGGATAGAATGTCACCAAAAATTCTAATCTGTCGTCTATATCAACTAGCACTGTATCTCCAAGAGTATAATCACTTAGAAATGGATCTGTACTTTTTTCAAGAACTAAGGTAAGCACTTCTTTTCCTACATTTTCAATGACTACACTTTCGTTAATGATACTTTTCACCGTATGTAGACCATAATTGATTTTATCGGTAAAAAAACCTACCGAGGCATTGTTTCCAGTGACTTCCAAAGAGACAGGAATATCAATTTTAGGGTTGGAATAATCATTACTAAGCATCTGAATTTCTGCTGTATATTTTCCATTAGAAAGATTAGATGCATTTAATGTCACGCTAACTTCGGATGATTCTCCAGGTGCAAGTGCAACTCGATTGGTGTCTAGTTTTACGAAATAAGTTGAAAGGTCATTTAAAAAAGCAATCGAAGCTCCTTGAGGATTTGATAAATTAGCGCCAATTGTTCCCAATAGTTCTGTATTACCTGTTTGAATATCAACTTTTCTTAATTCTGATCTATTTGAAGATCTATTATAGGCAGACATAATTAATTGATTGCTATTCTGATCATAAGCTAGATCTTGGCCTAAGGAAGCATCAAAGCCGATATATCCAATAGGATCTGCATTTCCAGTTGAGGTGTTAATTTGATAAAACTGGTCGTCTAAATCGTACCCATATAACTTACCATTTTGCATCATTGCTATACCAATCATAGAGATTGATGAGTTGTATTTTCCTATCAATTGAATAGCATTTGTATTTATATCAAGTCTGTAAAGACTTTTTAGTGTACTTGCATAAAAAAAGTTAGAGTTAAGACTCTTTGATAAACCTGTCCAATCATCATCACCAAATATTGGGCTACCAAAGCTATAAGAAGATCTGTCTTCAATGTTTGTAGTATAAATCTGACCTAAATAAGACAAGTTGAGAACTTCATTTTCAGATCCGGGTAAAAATTCACTAGCCATCGTAAAACCATAGTTGGATACTGATATTATTGGATTCACATAGTTGAATTGACTTGTAATTACTTGTGAAAACTCACTACTTATAGATTGGTAAACTACTCCGTAATAATCTCTGAGTAATTCGTTTGTTTTAGACTCTTGGTACGCAATAGATTGTTCTTCGAAGGTTTTTTCTGGTGCTAGATACTTGTTAACTCTATCCCTATTCTTTTCCACAATAGCATCATTCTTCGCTTTTGCCTGAGAGAATTTTATTGGATTTTTGTTAGATTCAAAACTAAAATTCATGGGTGATAAAGCTACCTGTAGTGTATCTGTTCCAGTATTCGTTACGGTAAAAATATGCTCAGAACTATCTGAAACCACTAGAGTTTCTTCTATGGAACTAATACTCACATCAATACTTGCGCCTGATTTTATTCCTACTCCAAACCCATTAACCGAAACATCATTGTTATTAATTGCATTGCTTACCACCGTTAAAGAAGTAGTTTCAGATACTACATCTGTTGGAAGATAAAGAAGTTGAAAAGCCCATG
>JBGCFL010000036.1:0-7641 GCA_045106975.1 Ekhidna sp.
CCTGCTTGTCCCGCTTCATTGATACTGAAGCTTTGGATTTCAGTGAAAGTTGTTCCATCAGTTGAAAATTCAACCACTACTTCCGTCCCAGAAGGACTTCTTACTGAATTAGTTCTGTTTAAAAAGAAGCTTAATGTCAAATCATCAGTAGAAGCAATCTCAAATTCTGGAGTTGTTAAGCTTCTATCACCCGCTAAGTTAAATTCAACTTTTGTATCTCCATCCGTCACTTCATCATCACCAACTACCGTGATGTCTTCCTCTTCATTGTAGTCTCCAAAAACGTTTTCGTTTACTGCCACTAGAGGTTGATCTCCATCATAGATTTTAATCTCAATGTCCGAAGCATTCGCATACTCAACATCTGTTGGGATATTACCTGTGATTACTATCTCATCCGTAACACCATCAATACTCACATCTTCATTGTCTAACAAGAAAGTATTATTGATCAATACTGTGTAATCTTCAGAATTAACATCAAAACCAGCTGCATCTGCAGTTACAGTAATTTCATCTCCTGGATATGCTGTACCTCCTGAAATTACCGCATCATCAGCATCTTCAATAGAGGAAACAGTCACACTGTAATTCGTTACAAATGGATTACTTACAAACTGATCAGCGCCGACTGTATAAAACGCAATTCGCATGTCACTTAAAAACCAGTAAGAGCTAAATGCTGAAAGATTAATGGCCTTTTGTCTTACTCTAATTCTAGTTGAAGAAGTTTTCGCCGCATTTGGCAGAGTGTATTCGTATGTAGTCTCAGTGTCACTGGTAATTTCATCTACCCCATTGTCATCCTCTAAATCAACCCATGTACTACCGTCAGTACTATACTGAACTAGTATTGCATTATCTGTAGAGAAAGTTCCAACCGGATTTGCTGTCACTGAAAATGTCACATAATCTTCTCCTGAAAGATCCAAAGCATCAGTTCGTGCACTTCGAACTCCTTCATCTGAAAATTGATAACTAAATGCTGAACTGGAAGAACCTGTTATAGTAAGGTCTGAATTTTCAAACTCCATTAATGGCTCATCTATATTCCCATAGATACCAGCAATTCTAACATCCACATTTTGATCACCCATATCAAGTGGCCATGTGCTTGCTAAGATGCTATTCACTGAAACGTCTGTATCAAAAATGGTTCGATTCTCTGGATCAAGAATGGTTCCATTATACAGATAGTATGTTGCTCCTGAAGTGAAACCCAATGCTGAATAATCTACCTCTACATCTTCTCCTATATAGGTATCATATGTTTCAGCATTAATTGTGAATGTGGGTGCATTAATAGATAGTGTTCCAGTAAACTCTTCATTGTATTGAACAAAAGTGCCACTGTACTCAATTACATCGGCACTTGTAAGCGTCCATGTCTCAGTAGCAGCAGCTATTGATGCGCCATTGTTTTGGCTTATTCTAAATCGAACATTTGTCGTATTAAGCGTTTGTGAAAGAGCAAATATTAATTCTCCATTACTTGCGGAGAAAGAGTTATTTCCTTGCTGATCTGTCAATGCAGAATAAGTAGCTCCATTGTCTTGAGACACCTCAACTACTAGATCATTTGCTGGTACAACATCTGTTGCATCTACATCAAGCACTAATATGTAGTAATCATCTGAAGTAAGATCGTAATCTGGCGTTTCAATGGATCTTTCCGTCATATCCTGATCCATTGAGAGCGGATAAGCAAAAGATACAGTACCTGAGGTAGTCAAATTAGCAGCTGTTTCGCTAAATTCTGTAACTACTTCTCCTAAAGAACCATCCTCCCCGGCTACTACATAGAAATTAAGGTTCCCAGTCATATTTGGGATCTCACCTTCTAAAACGCCTGTTAAAGATGTGCTGCTAGCCAAAACGTAATCTTCGGCATCATCTTCCGCATCTAAAAATCCATTATTGTTTCTGTCAACAACAAGATAGAATGTTGTTCCTGCTGGATAGCCAGCTGCAGTATAGTCCACATCAATATCACCGTACGTATAGTATGGGCCTGTAGTGACACTATTAATTGTTATCGTTTGTGCATCGGCTACAAATGACAAAAGCATCGTCATCATGACGAAGGCAATTGCTTTTGAACTTTGCATCAATTTTATGTAAAAGTTTTTCATATTTTGATATTAGGCGTTAAAATAATTTGAATCCAACTCTGAATGAGTTGCCGATATTGACATCTCCGAAGCTAGAAACTGTACTCTTCTGGTACACATCTCCGTCAACAGTAACCTCGCTATGTGTTCTACGGAGTAATTGAAAGCCAATTTCAGCTCCGATGTAAAAGCGAGAATTAAAATGATAATCGGCACCAGCTGAAAGCTGTACTCCAAGATCAAAATAACCCCTAGTTAGAGATTGATTTGCACTTGTAGGAACAGTTAAGCTGCCTTCAACTGTTGGGCCAGACGTAGACTGTAGATTACGACTGTTCCATCCAATGATAGCATCGAATGCTGCATATGATCTAAAAGACCCTTCCGACTGTAAGTGGTATTCAGCTCCTGGCATAAAAGTATAGGTACTGTTGTTCGATACCACATCAGGCGTATTTTGAACGTTATTGAGGTCCATAAAAAACCCCAATCGAGGGACGATGGTCTCACTCAGAAAATATCTTGCCCTGAATTGACCAAAATTCAAAAGGGAGTTCCCGCTAAAGGGAGTTCCCGTGATTTCAATGAGCAGATCGCCAGATCCAACTCCAGTACTTTCCTCTTCATCTTGAGAGTAAATTAAGGTGGTGGATAAGGCAAACACCATTAAAACCATGAAAGCTTTTTTCATAGAAATAGTAGTTTATTGAGGTGGAAAAATGATTTTAGTCAAATGTAAATAATTGTCAACAGAATAAAATATTTGATTTAGGATATTTTCGGTATTTATTTTTGTTTTTCTAATTCCAATATTCATTTATGCTAAATAAGAGCTTATATTCATTTTTTTCAAAAACAGTATTTTACATTAATTTCGATAAAACCTCTAATTATGAATACGAAACTTACTTACGTGTTACTAATCGTTTTTCTAGCTATAGCATGCTCTAATCCACAAAAAGAAAAAACTTCCAATGAAGTAGAAAAAGCTGAAGCGCCAATCGGCGAAACATCATATAAGGCAGATACTACAGAGCTCAAAGGATATTTTGCTTTTGACCAAAAGAGTGAAGAGAAACAACCTGGTGTTCTGGTAATTCATGAATGGTGGGGTCATAACGAGCACTCAAGAGAAAGGGCTGATATGATTGCTGATTTTGGTTACGTCGCTTTTGCTCTAGATATGTATGGTGATGGGAAAAACACTAACCATCCTGAGGGTGCTCAAAAGTTCATGATGTCTGTAGTTAGTAATATGGATGTTGCAAAAACACGTTTCGAAAGTGCATTGAAGCAACTAAAAAACCATCCAAATGTAGATCCTGAAAGGATAGGTGTGGTTGGATACTGTTTCGGTGGCACCATAGCAATGAGTATGGCCAATGCTGGTTATGATTTAGATGTGGTTGGAGCTTTTCATGCTGGCCTTGGTTTACCCATAATGCCAGACTCTGCAGGAGTCGTAAAAGCCAAAATTTTGATTGCAAATGGAGCTGATGATCCTTGGGTGTCTGACCAACAGATTGAAGACTTTAAAATGGTAATGGATAAAGCTGAGGTTGATTACAACTACATTTCATATGAAGGTGCTACTCACGCTTTCACTAATAAAGGAGCGGATGCCATCGGCGAAGAGCATGGTTTACCATTGGCTTACAATGCTGCCGCTGATAGCGCAAGTTGGGAACAAATGAAAATTCTTTTTAAAGAGGTGTTTGCAACAAAGTGATTTGTTTTTCGTAAGTATTGATTTTTAACCAGCAAAAATTAAAACTTATGGACAACTCGACTGAAAATGTCACCTTAATCGCCGCTTTCGTAAACGACGTACTAAATATTTATAAAGGCAAAAGAAGGTTTGAAGAAAAGCTTTCTGATATGACAAAAGATCTAGACTTAACTGAGCCCATGAATATGGTTCCTATGAAAGTCTACAATGATATGATTGACTGGATAGAGCAAGATATCGGAGAAATAAACACGAAAAAAGTCGGGAGACAAATTGGTGAAACAGCTTACCAAAGCATGTTACAAATGAATTTGGTAAAGGCTGATTGCACACCAATGGAGATGATGTCGGCTCTAAAGCAAGTGGCTGAAATGGTAATTGCCGATCCTAAAGGGAGAGGATGGGAAATCATTGACAGTGGCGATCAGCACATTGTGATGAGAAGAACTCAGACTTTCAACAGTACTCTTCAGTTTGGACTCTTAGATGAATTGATGAAGAAAACAAGTGGCAGAGGAACTAAGGTGTCTTATGAAGCATCAGTGAAAATGGGTGCTGAATTTGATGATTATCGCGTAGTGTGGGTATAGAAAATGTTTGACAACCAAAAAAAGAGGGTGTCTTAAAAGGTTAAAATTACAGTCAGGTTAAGTTTATCGAAACCTCTTCAATTGAATGAAGGACATTTCGACGAGCTCAATTTGATATTTAAATTGAGAAGAAACGACTTTTGAGACACCCTATTTTATTTTAATCCCAATCAAAGACTCTCACCAGATTCCCTTTACGGATTCTTTCACTCTTTACTTTATCAAAAGCTCGGAAATGAACCATGTTTTCTTGATCACTAAAGCTTTCCATTAATAGGCTGTTTAGGACTTTTACGGTTTTCAATTTTTTGACTTTTTCAATTTCTAAATACACCCACATCACATCCTCCTCTATTTCAGCTCCAATATAGTTAGCTTCCATCTCCCCTTTTTCATTAGAGATTCTCAAGTTTTCCAACATGTAATTTTTTAGGTGCTCATTTACTAGATCCCAGTCCGACTTTGCGGTAATATTCAATTTTTCATTTCCAGAATAACTTCTAAGTGAAACTTCTAAATCATCAAGAAATATCCGGGTACTTATTTGAATAGCCTTTTGATCTTTCTTGTATTTAATATCTGAAACACTCACATGAAATGGGTGAACAAATAAATGAGCAATGAATAAAAGAGTCGAAATCATATGTCAAAGCTACGCAAATGCTATGCCTTGTTTCCGTACCGCTCATCAAATCATATTTCACTTCACAGGCTATCCAATTTTCAACAGGCATCCATTTCCTATATTCGCCATCTTATGAGTGAATTTGGATTATACTACGGTTTAGGCTTTGACCATATACTGGATATAAATGGTTATGACCATATCCTTTTTGTAGTCGTCTTATGTGCTCTATATCAATCTTCTGATTGGAAAAAAGTACTTATCCTTATTACAGCCTTTACTATTGGTCATTCTATTACGCTAGCATTGTCCACCATGAGAATAATCAATATAAATGCAGAGCTAATAGAGTTTCTTATTCCATTGACCATTCTCTTCACTGCTATATCCAATTTATTTACCAAAGAAACTAGAATAGCAGAGGGTAAGATTTGGAGAAATTATGGGTATGCAGGTTTTTTTGGAATGATCCATGGGCTTGGTTTTTCCAATTATCTAAGGGCCCTTTTAGGAGAAGACAACACGATTTTACTGCAGCTTTTTGCCTTTAATGTAGGCTTAGAGGTGGGCCAAATAATAATCGTAGGATTATTTATGATCATCAGCTTTATTTTCGTGTCTATTGCTGGTCTTAGTCGACGCGACTGGAAAATGATCATATCATCAGCAGTTGCTGGTATAGCCTTAATGCTGATGTTGGACACTGCCTATTTGAACTAATCAGATAGGCCATTAAATAAGAACTATTAACAACTTAAACATATGAAAAATAGCATTTTACTAATTGCTGCATTTTTAACGAGCACTGTCATGTTCGCTCAAAATCGCAAGCAAAAAGATACAGAGTGGGAACAAAAATTTGAGCAGCTTGGGACAATTCTTCCAACTCCCAATACTTATAGAACAGCTTCTGGGGCGCCTGGTAAAGATTATTGGCAGCAAAAGGCTGATTACAAAATGAAGATTGTATTGGATGACAACAATCAGTCAATAACAGGAAGTGAAACAATCACTTATTACAATAACTCTCCTGATAATCTTGAATATCTATGGGTACAGCTTGATCAAAATGTAAGAGCGAGTGATTCAAATACTGATTTGATTAGCCGAAGCTCAATGAGAGATACTTTAAGCTCTACAGCTGTCTTTCGATTGACTGGTGATGCAGATTATGATGGTGGATTTAAAATAAAATCCGTAAAGAGCGATGGAAAAGGAATGGACTACATCATCAATAAAACAATGATGAGAATAGACCTGGAAGAACCATTAATGTCTGGTTCCAATATATCATTCAGTATTGATTGGATGTACAATATCAACAACAGAATGACCGACGGTGGTAGATCTGGTTTAGAATACTTTCAAGAAGAAGACAACTACCTATATACGATCGCTCAATTCTTTCCTAGAATGGCAGTATACATAGACAATGAAGGGTGGCAAAACAAACAATTCTTAGGTGGCGGTGAGTTCGCATTAACATTCGGAGATTACGAAGTAGACCTGACTGTCCCGTCTGATTTCATTGTTGGAGCAACGGGTACACTTGAAAACGCGAAAGAGGTACTGACTTCTGATCAAATGAAGCGTTTTGAAAAAGCAAAGAAAACATATGATAAACCGGTTATCATAGTAACACAAGCTGAAGCAGAAGAGAATGAAGCAACAAAAGCTACTGGAACTAAAACATGGAAATATAAAGCTGAAAACGTAAGAGACTATGCTTTCTGTGCTTCTAGGAAATTCATCTGGGATGCGATGGCAGTAAAACTAAGCGATGGCAATGAACCATTGGCTATGTCTTACTACCCAAAAGAGGGAAATCCATTGTGGGAAGACTTCTCTACGTATGCTGTCGCACAGACACTTGAAACTTATTCTAAATTCACAACGGAGTATCCTTACCCAGTAGCGATATCAGTACATACTGCATCGATTGGTATGGAGTACCCAATGATTTGCTTTAACTACGGTCGTCCTGATCCTGATGGGTCTTATACTGATAGGAAAAAGCATGGGATGATTTCAGTGATCATTCACGAAGTAGGTCACAACTTTTTCCCAATGATCATCAACTCTGATGAGCGTCAGTGGACATGGATGGATGAAGGGTTGAACACTTTTGTTCAGTACTTAACAGAACAAGAATTTGACGATAACTATCTGGATTATGTTTACCCATCAAGAAGAGGACCTGCTGCTAACATTGTTCCTTATATGAGTGGAGAAAGAGGTTTGGTTAGACCAATTATGACCAACTCTGAGCAAATAAGACAGTTTGGAAATAACGCTTACGCAAAGCCTGCGACGGCACTTAACCTTTTGAGAACAACTGTGATGGGACCTGAGCTTTTTGACAAAGCATTCAAAACATACTCTGAAAGATGGGCATTCAAACACCCAACTCCTGCAGATCTTTTCAGAACTTTGGAAGACGCTTCCGCTGTAGATCTAGACTGGTTTTGGAGAGGGTGGTTTTATGGTACGGACTATGTAGACGTTGAGTTAAATAATGTTCGTTGGTTTCAAATGCAAACGGAAGAAAACGGTCTAGAAACCAAGAGTATAAAAGGATCAGGTCAG
>JBGCFL010000037.1:0-9015 GCA_045106975.1 Ekhidna sp.
AAGTGACTTGGTTTTCCTGATGTCTATTTCATCAGGAATGCCTTTTCCATCGTCCTTTACATTCAACAGATATTGCCCATTTTCTTCCGTGAGAAAAATACTAAGAGTGCCTTTTTGCTTTTCATGATAAGCATATTTGAAGGCATTAGTAGCCATTTCATTCACTATCAACCCCAGAGGAACGGCAGTATCTACATCAAAGAAGATTCCCTCCGCTTCGATGTTTAGCTGTACATTGGCCATGCCAAATGAAGCTCTTATTTCTGAAACCAATTCCTTTAGATATTCACCAAAAGGGATGCTTTTTAGATTGTCATTTTCGTACAATTTTTGATGAATTAAAGCCATTGAACGTACTCTTCCTTGTCCTTCCTCCAGCACTTTTTTGAAGTCCTCATCTTCAAATTTTCCTGATTGAAGATACAAAAGCGACGCTATGATCTGAAGATTATTCTTTACTCTATGATGGATTTCTTTTAGGAGTGACTCACGCTCCAGAAGAGATTTTTGGATTGTTTCTTTTTGGTTTCTAATTTCTCGGGTTCTTTGTTCTACTACTCCTTCCAAACGTTCATTTTCAGCTTTTAATCTACGAGAATTAAGAAAAATAATAAACCATATTACAATGGAGAACAAAATGAAATAAATAAGAATCATCCACCAATCTAAGTACCAAGGTTTAGTGATTTTGACCGAAATGAATCCTTCAGGGCTTACCGTTCCAAATGCATTTTTTGCTCTTACTTTGAATTGAAACTCTCCGCTTGGAAGATTGGTATACTCCTTTTCATTCTTCGGACTCCATGCTGACCAATCTTCATCAAATCCATCTAGCTTATACTGGTAGCGAATCCACTCTGGATGACGATAGTAAGGAATGGAGTAAGTAAAGCGCATTGATTTTTCATTATGAGGTACGGTCAGCGTTTCCGAATGATTAGAACCATAATAAATGGTACTATCCATTTTGGTAATATTATCCACTTTTCTAATTACTGGCATGAATTCAAAATCGTATTTTTCTTCCTTTTCTCGCATATAAAAATCAAGAGTGGCGCCACCTAAAAATGTGCCCAAATAGTCACTTACATGGAGTGATTGAATTTGCTTGGATAATACGGTCATTTTCGTTGATGTATAATCATCTTTTAGTCTGTACATTCCTCTCACCGGAGAGTTAGTAGTGTACCAATAAGATGGCTCAGCTGATTTTTCGTTTTGAATAGTTTGAATTCCAATAGTGTCAAAATAATCTCCAAATCGATTCTTCTTTGAGAAACGTTCCGTTGATTGATCGAAGGTATAGAGGCCGTTAGTCGTTGCGAAAACAACTTCATTGTCAATGACTTGAAACCAATTTCTCTCGTTGGAAGGAAGACCGTTTTCTGCACTGTATTCTTTGTAATTGAGTATCTCTTTGAGATTATCTGAAATATTGAAACTAAAAAGCTGGCTAGGATTTGCTCCCCATATTCTCTCATTGGTAGCGTCATAAACCAAGAAAAAGATCATTTTTGGAAGAAGATCGTTTTGAATGGTCCGAATGTGATTCCATCTATTGCTGCTTAATTTTAAGATCTCAATTTCTGATCCATTACGTCCTGTAGTGAAAGTGTGTATAGAATCTTTAAGGAATGCCAAACTTGCTTTTTGCGATGATTTTTCTACAAGCTTGCTGAATACTCCATCTTTAATTAAACCAATTGATTCATACGATTTCACTAAAACTCCGCTACTTGTAGATAAGAGATCATATGAATAAATACCAGCATTTGGGACCTGGGTAAACTGCATATCTTCCTTATTTACTGCATTCAAGTCTAATTGCCAGGGTTTGGAGTAGATTCCTGCAGAGGTAGAAACAAATAGCTGTCCACCGTTTTCAGTAATATCCAGCACTGCTCCTTCAACGCCATTGTTTTTATTGAAAATAGAAAGGGAAGATGCAAGTTCAATGACAGAAATACCACTATTGGTAGCAAGCCACAAATTTTGATCCTCGTCAAGATGCGCATTGTGTACTTGATTATCCTTAATATGATCTTTATCCAAATGCAAGATGGGATTCCAATCACGATCAGTAATGACAACTCCGGCTTTTAAAAAGCAAATTAGATTGTAATCATCTGATAGATTTAGGGCCTTGTAGGCAAAATTTTCTTTGAAGAATGGATCTGTGAAAGCGTCTATCGAATAACTGTTCTCTACATCGAAATGTATCAGACCTTCGGTAGATGAAACCAATGTTACTTCATTGTTTTTATCTACTAGAATATCCGATATAGAGGAGTTCTTGTGAGTATCGCTGATAAGCGATAAGGTATCATTTTCAATTGCGAATATTCCCTTTTCTGCAATATTGAAATGAATCTTATTATTTAAAATAAAATTGGGATACGCTTTTGTTTCCGTATCAAAATGGCTGATTTCTTTACTTAATTCATCATAAATGAATATCCCTTTCTTACCGGAAAAGTAGACTTTTCCATCGAGGTACTTGACAAACTCAACATTGTCAACGGAACTGTTTTCTGGCATAGAATCCAGAAGTGATACAAAATGCATTAAACCCAATGAATCTGGTGCTAAATACCCCATGAGGTTTATACCTCCCAAGTAAATTCTATTCTTATCATTAATCACAAAATTTCTCCCAATGGAAGACCTAGTTGGTGTTTCTATCCGTCTCCAATTGGTGCCGTCAAATTCATGGATAGCCGTAGTGGTGGTTATGTATATCAGTCCTTTTTGATCTTGTATAATATCCCACACTTGACTATAACCTTGATAGTCCTCAGAACTATAACTCGTAATGGGTGGAACACCCTCAGGATTTATGAGTAGTTTATTTTGAGCAATAGACGGTTGCGTAAAGGCTATTGATAAGAGGAGAAATAAGACCTTTTTTAACATTGCTGGCAATAGATGTTGATTAGGTGGTAAGATATAAATAAATCAAAAATGAAAAGGCCAGTCAGAATTACTCCCGACCAGCCGATTCCGCCTTAGTTTACCTTGTCATTTTTACATGTGCAGATCTACCCAAGCCCCATTGGCTCTGCCTTGAAATTTATTGGTCGTGGTATTATAAATCATGAGCCCGTCAGCAGGAGAAGAGATGGCATCTCGTTCGGTAGTGGTCATACGAGGAAGCAAAATTCCTTGTGATGTGGAATTGACTTCTAGTGCTGCACTTGTATCAGGAGAACTGGTGCCTATACCAACGGAGACATTATTTGCCGTAATAGCCGCTTGAGCAGTATTTCTATAGCTCATATAGGTTGTTAGACTCATTATATCCCAGTCTCCATTAGCACCAGAATAGAATGCCTGACCATCATTGTAAGGATTGCCATTAGTCAATGCAAATTGAACGCTAGCACCTTCTATAGCTAGTGTGTATGACTGCCCCTCTGTGACACTAATCGGGACACTAAGACTAATGTCAACAGTTTCGAAACCAGTGTTGCTTGGTGTGTATACTTCTCTTACAAGTTCGGCTCCACCATAACCATTACCCTCATATAGTACGAATTGATTGCCGGAAGTACTAGTGAAAATTACTTTAAAAACAAGACGAGTGAGATCACCTGAGACAGTAGGTTTGAAGGACTGTCCAATTTTTGAATTGGCTCCTGAAGCACTTACTCCTGGAGATGTATCAAAGTTCACATCTTCAGCTATTCCAATACCCAGAACTTCAAGTTCTAAATCACCCAATGTGTTGTAATCAAATGCTATATTATTTATTTCAGAATCAACATAAGCTTTGGTAGCAACATCTTGTGCATTGGTTGGGTCAGCAAGATTAGAAATGGCTACTCCTCCTGCATCAGCACCTTGCCCTAGCACATTACTCAGGTTTTGCTCATCAGTGTCTGTATCCACAGTTTCACCTAACCAAGCTGATCCAGTATATTTATTGATCTCATTATCTTCAGTATTGTAAACCAACAATCCAATAGCCGGAGAAGAGATCGCGTCTCTTTGAGCTGCAGTCATTCGTGGGATCAGTAGACCTTGATTGTTAGATTTAATTTCAACGGCTGCTGAAGCATCAGGGGAGTCTGTACCAATTCCTAAATTGGAATTATCATCTATTGTTAAGCCGATTTTATCAATTAGGACATAAACAGAAAAATTAATGTCAATACCTTGCGGATTTCCATTGATATAGGAATCTCCACCAGCATATTCATCCGTAAAAAAACCACGTACTCTATATAAATTATCGCCTATGATTTGTACAGTGTAAACAGTACTAGCCTCAAGGATGATTTCTTGAGCGACCTCAACAGAAGAGTTAGTTTCTCCAATGTCAAATCTGACACTAAAAATTTCAGTACCTCCTATACCATCTCCTTCAAGAAGCTTGAGTGTAGCTCCCAATGAACTGGCAGGATCAAGCAAATAAATGCCGAGCTCGAATCTTGATATTTGACTCGCTTGTGTAGTGGTAAAAGATTGCGCTAAATTAACTGCACTGTAAATACCACTACCACCTACAGCCACATCTGCCACTTCTAATTGATTGATAACACTAAAATCGCCATTAGCATTCGTATTCAAATTTCCAACCTTGGTATCTACATAGGACTTAGTCGTAGCATGCTGATCTTCAGTTGGTTCGTTCACAAACAAGTTCCCATCCAATAAAGCATTGCCGTTTTTGTAAACTGTAAACGCATCAGACTCAGCACCTGATTCTCCATTACCAATGACAAAAGCTCTATCTGTATCGTCACCAGCTGGAGTATAATCAGTATTGTATGCTCCAACCGCCAGTTCACTATCCGATCTAGCGATGGTGTTATTTCCAATCGAAGTAGAATTTGATCCAGAAGCTGTGGTGGTGTAACCTAATGCTGTTGAGTTGAGACCACTTGCAGTATTGTATTGGCCTATTGCTATTGCATATTCTTCTATGGCTTCAACATCCGTACCTATAGCTATTGCGCCATAAGAGGTTGCATCATTACCATTTCCAATAGCAACAGCACCGTATTGACTTGCCGTATTGTTAACTCCTAGGGCAACAGAGTTCTCACCAACATTGGTATCATCCCATTGATCTGCACTTGCTGATCCAGCCCTGAAAGCTGCTTTGCTTTTATCAAAGAACATTCTTGAATTATCGTCTGTAGTACCGTTATCATCTGCTAGTAGAGAAGAACCAAAGACAAAATCATCATCCACATCACCCGCTGATATCACATTGGAGGTTTCTGAGAATGCTCCCAAGTCATTGTTGTCAACATAGTCTTTTGTAGCAGCATCTTTTCCATTGGTTGGATCTGCTAGATTAGTAATAGCTGCAGCGTTAGCGTCAGCACCGTTTCCTAAAACATTAGATAAATTTTGTGCGTCTGTATTATCCAAATATGAAGATAAATCTACGGTTCCTCCATCTTCTAATGTTAAATCATTTGCTACTAAGCTGATTGCTTGATCATCTGTTTGAGAAGTTAGGTAGCCATTGTTAGATACGAAACCATCTACTTCAGTTTCTGTCAACTGTGTATCTGTATTATCAAGGAAAGCAGAAAGATCCACTGTGCCTCCATCTTCTAGAGTAAGGATATTTCCATCAAGGCTAATCGCTTGATCGTCTGTCTCAGTAGTGAGGTAGCCATTGTCAGCTACAAATGCATCTACTTCTGTCTCTGTCAGTTGGGTATCCGTGTTATCCATGAAAGCAGAAAGATCTACTGTGCCACCATCTTCGAGTGCCAGTATATTTCCATCTAAGCTAATCACTTGGTCGTCTGTCTCAGTAGTGAGGTAGCCATTGTCAGCTACAAATGCATCTACTTCTGATTCTGATAACTGTGTATCACTGTCTATACTTGATAAGTCTACAGAATTTCCCTCAGAGATAGTCAAATCTGTACCTGTCAGTGAAAGAGTTTGATCATCTGTATCTGCTCCCAATACACCCAAATCAACCGTGTTTCCTCCAGCTATAGAAAGCTCACTGCCAGTTAAAGTAAGGCTTTGAGCGTCCGTGTTGTCCAAGTATCCTGAAAGATCAACGTCTCCGCCATTCTCTAGAGAAAGGGTGTTGTCTCCAATCGTCAAAGCTTGATCGTCTGTTCCTGTTCCGTCCTGAAGACTGCTTACATCTATTGTATTCCCTTCTGAAATAGTCAAATCAGTGCCAGTAAGCGTCAGTGTTTGATCATCGGTATCTGCTCCCAGTACTCCTAAGTCTACGGTATTTCCATCGCTGATCTCCAAAACTGACCCAGTAAGTGATAAGCTTTGGATCTCATTGGTCACATCTGCATCTGCATCTGCACCATATAAAGCAAATGGAACGGATAGCAACTGCTTAGTACCAAAATCTTGCAATCCATTCCCGAGATCTACTTCTGTTTTAATAAAGAATGAACCAGCTGACCAGTTGATATTTTCGAAAACATCTGAAGATGCCCCTGTTCCAATAGCAATATTGATTAGACCAAATGAATTGGTAGTAACAGTGTGTGATTCTGAATAGACTGAACTGCCCGCTTCAGAACCTTGTAAAAGGCTGAACTGGACGGTTACCGAGGTATTCGTAAGAGGATCACCTTGTGCGTCTCTTATTACCGCCTGGTATTGAAATGATCCCGGAGCTTGTGCCCATAGAATGATACTACTGGCGAGTAGTGTAATAATTAATGCGATTTTTTTCATAGTATTTTACTTTTGACTAAGTGGCTAAGGACTAATTTTTAATGATTTTGAATTGCTTGATTGCTTGATTTTCCGTTTTGATGGTCAGTAGGTATACTCCATCTGCAAAATCAATCATGTTGAGTTTATTTTCTTTTGAAAAGTCTGCTTCTAATTCTTCTAGCAGAATTTCTCCTTTGAGTGATGCTAGTTGGTAGCTTGCTGATCCTCTGTTTTGAGAAGCTTGCAATTGTATATAATCAACTGTAGGATTAGGATAAATGGTGATGTGTTGTGCTTCCGGTGTGGCTCCCAATTCGATAGTGATCACTTCACTTTGCTGAAAACCCTCATTTAAAAAAATGGAGTTGTTGGAACTACTTGAAGCAACAGTTTGGCCAATAGTCCAACTTAACTGCGTGCCGTCTGATGTTGAGACATCACCAGCAGTAGCAATAACTTGTTGGCTCGTGTTTTGGCTGTGAGCAGAGCTGTAAGTGGCTGAAATAAGAAATAGAAAAACCAGGTATCTTGTCATAAGGCAGTAATTTTTACTGCAACTTATAATCATGTTATCTCTTCATAAAAAAAAGGTGACGAATCAGGAATACTGCTATTCGAAATAGAGAAAAACGGTGATGAATGATGTAGGAATTTTTATTCAATTGACCTTGAATAGAATGAATCAAATCCTTTCTAACACTTTCTCAATCAACTCGTCAATCACCTTATTGGGATCTTTTGCAAATTCATGACGAACTCTATTGGCCATAATTGCATTAAGGCTTAGCATCTCATGACCTAGCATTTTTCCAAAGGCGTAATAGCCTGCTGTCTCCATTTCTAGATTGGTAAGCCAGATGTCTTCTTCATGGAAGTATTGAAGTTTATCCACTATGTTTTTGAAACGAATTGGCACCCTTAATTCTCTCCCTTGTGGGGCATAAAAACCCGGACATGTCACCGTGTTTCCTGCAATGGTACAGTCTTTGAATTTTTCAAATAAAGAAGTAGATCCTTTAAAGCAGTAGGGTAAATATGGCAGTTCAAGTTCTTTTTGAAGCTGTGTCACTATTTTCTTTTCTTTCCCTTTGTGCTCAAATTCATAAAAGTGAATAAGAGGATCTAACCCGATAGCATATTCTGTGGCTAAATGGCTACCAACCTTAATATCTTCTTGAATAGTACCTGAAGTACCTATTCGGATTATTTGTAGTTTCTTCTTTTTCGCTTTTGGCTCTCTGTGAACCAAATCAATATTGGCCAGCGCGTCTAGTTCTTGCATGAGAATCTCTACATTGTCTGTGCCCATACCTGAGCTGATGACCGTAATTCTTTTTCCCTTATACTTTCCAGTGTGGGTTATAAACTCTCGTTTATTCATTTCGAAATCAACCGAATCGAAATAACTAGAAACCCGATGCACTCTTCCAGGATCACCTACTACAATGATCTTATCGGAGATATCTTTTGGTCTTAAGCTTAAATGATAAACACTTCCGTCAGGATTTAAGATGAGCTCTGTTTCTGAATAAGTGTGGGACATCCGATAGGTGGTAACGTATTAGTCCATAAATATAATCAGGATTCTATTTGTTTTGCTCTTTTAGCGTTTTTGTATGGATTATATCCGTTTGTTTTTTTCTGATAAAAGCCGGTTCCATCAAAAGGACGGGCATCTGGATTATTCTGACATTCTTCTGAACAGCACCCATCGTATACTTCAGCACCTTTATCACTCATCGGAATATGAATGTTGCAATGTGGATTAGCACAGTTCACCATTCTATCACATGGTTCATCCGTAATATGACATTTGGAGACAATAGTTGGGTTTACCTTGTTTACATCCTTAACAATACGGTTATCAAAAACATAGCATTTTCCCTCAAAGTCTTCTCCATCTGCTTCTAGCCCATATTTTATTATTCCTCCATGCAATTGATGCACATTTTCAAATCCCTGTTCCAATAAGTATGCACTTGCTTTTTCACATTTTATTCCGCCTGTGCAGTAAGTGACAATCTTCTTGTCCTTGTATTTTTTTAAAGCTTCAATTTGCTCTGGAAAGTCTCTAAAATTTTCAATATCAAGAGTCAAAGCATTCTTGAACTTTCCTACCATATGCTCATAATTGGAGCGCACATCTAGAATGATTGTATCCTCATCTTCCTCTTTTAGCAACTGCCTAAATTCAGTAGGCTCTACATATGCTCCTGTTTTTGTATTGGGATCTATTGTATGAAGAGATGAATGAACAATCTCAGGCTTTACTCTAATATGCAGCTTTTCAAAAGCTGGAGTGTCGTTTACGTCTACCTTGAACTCTGTGTGAGCGAATCTTGGATCGCTTGTTAC
>JBGCFL010000038.1:0-14047 GCA_045106975.1 Ekhidna sp.
CAATTTTGAGTCATCAAAAAAATTAAAACAATGCAACACGGAATAATCATACCCTGCTACAATGAAGCTTCAAGACTTGAAATGAAAACATTTATAGAGTTTGCTGAACGTAGAAAAGACATTCACTTATGCTTTGTGAACGATGGAAGTAAAGATCATACTCGCTCAGAACTTGCAGATATAAAACATGATGTTCATGACAATGTATACGTTTTAGATATGGCTGAGAATGCTGGCAAAGCAAATGCAGTAAGACAAGGGGCATTATTCCTTCACAAGGAAACCGAGGTAGACACCATTGGCTTTTTAGATGCAGACTTGTCCACTTCTTTTGATGAATATAGAGACTTACTTAAATCGTATGAAGAATCCAATGGAAGGTTACAAGTGGTTTTTGGTTCTAGAAATATGGGTGGAGAAGGAGGAGAAATTGAAAGAAACCCAATCAGAAAAATGATCAGTGACATGATTCGAATACTCATATTCGCCATCACTAGATTGAGAATAGCTGACACGCAATGCGGCGCAAAAGTCTTTGATAGAAAGCTAATACCAACTATATACAACTCTTCTTTTTTCTCCAGATGGCTTTTTGATGTAGAGATACTCTTACGATTAAAAAAGAAAATCGGCAAAGTCAATTTCTTAAATATGTTCCTTGAAAAGCCTTTAAAGTCTTGGGTACACATGGAAGGGTCTAAACTCAGCGCTAAAGATTCGGTGATGATACCATGGAACTTAATCCAGATTTGGTTGGAATATGAATTGAAACCAACCCTATCCAGAACTATTAAATCAAACTAAAATGGCAAATTTCAAATACATAATATTCTACTCTAGGAGCATGAATAGATACAAACTTTTGAAAATAGATTTTAGCAAAATAAATGCAGATGATGAGCGGATTTTTTGTGTCTTCCATCTCAACAGAAGAAAAATTGCAAAAAAAATACTTACTAATCTCAATCTGCTGAAAGGCTCTCTTAAAAGAAAGATCGAAATCAATTAATCAAAAAATATTATGAACAGGTTATTTAAAATCGTGAACGAAACTCTTGTAAATAAAGGATATCAATTTGAAAGGAAAGATATGAACAGGCCATGGGGAGGATTTTGGGTTATCGACAATAATCATTCGCAACAATTCGTAGAGGAATATTTTCCCAATCTTAGAGAAGATGATCTTCAAAAGGAAGCTATGATCAGCCCTAAAATTTTAGCAGTATCACCCAATAGTCGACTATCGTGGCAATACCATCATAGAAGATCTGAAATATGGCAGGTGGTGAGTGGCGAAGTAGGAGTCATCATCAGTGATTCAAATGAAGAAACTACAATGAAAGTCTACCAGTCAGGTGAGCTCATCTATATTAATCAAGGCGAGCGTCATAGATTAGTCGGTCTAAAAAAAGCAGGTATAGTAGCGGAAATATGGGTGCATGAAGACGTAAATAATCCTTCAGATGAAGACGATATAGTTCGATTACAAGATGATTTTGAAAGAGCTTAGCTTGTAAGACGATCTTAACACGACACATTAATGAAAAATAGGATGGTTTAAAATGTTTCATAAAACAAATCATAAACCCCTGAAAATCTTGCCTCTAACCCTTATCTAACTACCTTTGCGCACTATTTTAATATGTGGTCTAAGATAGCAGATATCATTCTTCGTTTTCGGGTAACCCTCATGGTCATTTTGGCAGTGATCACGGTGTTCATGGGATATCAGTCTCAGTACATTAAGTGGTCATTTGATCTAGCTAACATTGTTCCTGAGAAAGATCCCGATATGATCTATTTCAAACAGTTTAGAAAGACGTTTGGAGAAGACGGAAATATCATGGCTTTAGGTATACAAGATAGTGCCGTATACGAGTTAGAAAATTTTAAGTCCTTCACCAATCTTACTACCTCTCTCTCAGCCTTAGGTGGAGTAAAGGCTGTTTTAGGCTTACCCAATCTTCAAAAACTTAATAAAAACAATACTAAGAGAGCCTTCGAATTAAAATCTGTATTTGAGACAATTCCAGATACACAAGAAGAGCTCGACAGTTTGTTAAATGGAGCTGCTAGTTTGAAGTTCTATAGTGGGCAATTGATCAATTCTGATAATGGAGCTACGTTGGTTTTAGTAACCATAGAAAGAGAAATTCTCAACTCAAAAAACAGAGATGATCTTATCCGATCTGTCATTGAGATAAGCGAAAAGTTTGAAAATAAAACAGGCATTGATTTACGACTGGCAGGACTCCCTTACGTAAGACACATCACGACAACAAAAGTAAAAGCAGAGCTAAACATGTTTTTGGTGCTCTCTTTAGTGATTACCGGCATCATTCTTTTTCTATTCTTTAGATCTTTCAAAGCTGTATTTTTTCCACTAATCATCATAGGTGTGGTGGTCATTTGGGTGATGGGTACTCTTGCTCTTCTTGAGTATAAAATCACTCTACTATCGGGTTTGATCCCGCCCATTATTGTCGTAATAGGCATTCCCAACAGTGTTTACATGCTCAATAAGTATCATCATGAATACAATGAGCATGGCGATCAGATGAAAGCTCTGAAAATCATTATTCGTAAAATTGGAGTAGTCACTTTCATTACTAATTTGACTACCGCTGTGGGGTTCTTAGTCCTTATTTCCACTCAAATCAACATCTTAGTGGAGTTTGGAATTGTTGCCGGAATTAACATCATGGCAACATTCATTGTGAGTATTATCCTAATTCCTGGAGTCTTCTCATTATACAAAGCTCCTTCTCAAAAGCATTTAAAGCACCTTGATTTCAAATTGCTTGACAAAGTAATTCAGTCTTTGGACTATGCTGTACATGAGATGCGACCTGCCATTTTCGCTTTGACTATTGCGATAGCAGCTATTTCCGCATACGGACTTAGTAAGGTAGAAGCGGTCTCTTTCATGGTAGATGATATTCCTGAAAAGAGTCCTTTGAAAAAGGATCTTGATTTCTTTGAGAGCAACTTTAGCGGCATCATGCCTTTAGAAGTAATCATAGATACAGGAGCGAAAAAGGGAGTTCAAAATCTTAGAAATCTTAGAAAGATTGACGAGTTTGAATCCTTCCTTTCTTCCATGGATTACATCTCTAATCCTGTTTCAGTGGTTAGTTTTGCTAAAGCTGCAAGACAAGCATTTTACAATCAAAATGTAGGGTTTTACTCTCTCCCATCCAACAGAGATATGGCATTCATTATGCGATACTTGAGTGAAGGTGAAACTGCTGAATTATCTGAATCTTTCATTGATTCTACTGGCCAATTTGTAAGAGTCTCTCTAAAGATGGCTGACATTGGCTCCAATAGACTGGACTCTTTAGTCAATATGGTTGTTCAACCTAAAATTGATTCCATATTTTCTGATTCAAAAATGGATGTGAATCTGACAGGAACCACACTGATGTTTATCAAAGGAAATAAGTTTTTGATACAAAATCTTTTAACCTCCATGGTCATTGCATTTGTTATCATTGCTATCATCATGGGCTTCCTTTTTAGGAATTTGAAAATGATCATCATTTCTGTTATCCCAAATATGATCCCTCTTCTTATCACAGCAGGCATAATGGGATATTTTGGTATTCATCTCAAACCTAGTACTGCATTGATCTTCAGCATTGCCTTTGGCATCTCTGTAGATGACTCCATTCACTTTTTAGCTAAATATCGTCAAGAGTTATTTGCCAATAATTTTGACGTTTCAAAAGCGATCAGCAAGAGTATTAGAGAGACTGGATCAAGTATGATTTACACTTCAATTATCCTGTTTTTTGGTTTTATCATTTTCGTTCTTTCGGAATTTGGCGGAACTATTGCTCTAGGGAAATTGACATCCATCACATTGCTCATAGCCATGTTAACCAATGTTGTAGTGCTTCCCGCCCTTATCCTTCAATTTGACAGTGGTAAAAGAGATGTGTCCAAGCATCCTTTGATTGATAGCGTACCTGAGATGGCGGAAGGAATCGACGATGATGATGACATTGAAACGAAATAATTAATTAGAATTTTATCTACGTGAAATATCCTGAATACAAGAAAGTCAGCTACGCTGAAATTGCCAAGGACACCCTGAAATTCTGGGAAGAAGAAAAAATATTTGATCGATCTGTTTCTTCTAGAGAAGCGAATGATTCATTTACTTTCTACGAAGGGCCTCCGTCTGCTAACGGCACACCGGGAATTCATCACGTAATGGCTAGGACGGTTAAAGACATATTTTGTCGTTACAAAACACTTCAAGGTTACCAAGTCAAGAGAAAAGGTGGTTGGGATACTCACGGACTTCCTGTCGAACTTCAAGTTGAAAAAGAACTAGGGATTACCAAAGATGATATAGGCAAGAAAATTTCTGTAGAAGACTATAATGCCAAATGCCGTGAGGCAGTAATGAAGTTTAAGAGTCAGTGGGATGATTTGACTCAGCAAATGGGCTATTGGGTTGATTTAGATAATCCTTACGTCACTTTTGAGAAGGAGTACATTGAATCGGTATGGAATCTCCTAAAACGTCTTTATGATAAAGATCTTTTATACAAGGGCTACACCGTGCAGCCCTATTCTCCTGCTGCAGGTACCGGCCTTAGTTCACACGAACTAAATCAGCCTGGCACCTATCAAGATGTAAAAGACACTTCCATTGTAGCTCAATTTAAAGTTAAGAGAAGCGACAAATCCTCATTTCTATTTGATGATGAAAAAGAGGATGTAAAGATCATTGCTTGGACAACTACTCCATGGACACTTCCTTCTAACTGTGCTCTGGCTGTTGGGGAAAAAATCACTTATGTAAAGGTGAAAACCTTTAATCAGTATACTTCAATGCCTATCTCTGTTGTGATGGCTAAAGACTTAGTTGGGAAATACTTCTCAGATAAAGCGAAGGATATTGTGCTAGCAGATTACAAAGCTGGAGATAAACTTATTCCATTTGAGATCACTACAGAATTTACCGGGAAGGATCTTGTGGATGTGAAGTATAATCAGTTAATGAATTATGTCACTAATGATGATTTAGAGCAAAACGCTTTCAGAGTTATCCCTGGTGATTTTGTTTCTACAGAAGACGGTACAGGGGTAGTTCATACAGCTTCTGTTTTTGGAGCGGACGATTTTAGAGTAGCACAACAAGCTGGCGTTCCTTCTGTAATGGTGAAGGATGAAAAAGGGCAAGACACTCCACTAGTAGATAAGCAAGGAAAATTTGTGACTGAAGTTACTGACTTTGCTGGACGCTTTGTGAAAGAAGAATACTACAGCGATGAAGAAAGAAAAGCATCTGATTTCAAGCCAACAGATGTCCTCATTGCGATCAAGCTTAAGGAAGAAAACAAAGCTTTTAAAGTTGAGAAATACGAGCACTCCTATCCACATTGCTGGCGAACAGACAAGCCAATCTTGTACTACCCACTAGATTCTTGGTTTGTAAAGACCACCGCTCTAAAAGATCGACTTGTAGATCTCAACAAAACAATTAACTGGAAACCAGAATCAACCGGAACTGGTCGCTTTGGCAACTGGTTGGAGAACCTTGTAGATTGGAATCTGAGTAGATCAAGGTATTGGGGAACTCCATTACCAATTTGGGTAACAGAAGATCTTTCTGAAAAGAAATGTATTGGAAGCATCGCTGAACTGAAAGAAGAGATTCAAAAATCCATCGACGCAGGATTTATGACTGAGCAGATTGGAGAAGATTTTGACCTTCACAGACCTTATGTGGATGACGTATATCTAGTAAGCGATAGTGGCCAAAAAATGAAAAGAGAGTCAGATCTTATAGATGTATGGTTTGACTCAGGAGCTATGCCTTATGCACAATGGCATTACCCTTTTGAAAACAACGACACATTTAAAGCTAACTATCCTGCGGACTTCATTGCTGAGGGAGTAGACCAAACAAGAGGCTGGTTTTTCACTCTTCATGCCATTGCTGTATTATTGAATGATTCTGTAGCCTACAAAAACGTAATTGCCAACGGACTGGTACTAGATAAGTCTGGTAACAAGATGTCGAAGCGATTGGGCAATGCGATCAATCCATTTGAAACATTGGATAAATATGGTGCTGATCCTACACGTTGGTACATGATATCAAATGCTAACCCATGGGACAATCTTAAGTTTGATTTAGAAGGTGTGGCTGAGGTACAAAGAAAGTTTTTTGGCACCTTGACCAATACTTATTCATTCTTTGCACTCTATTCCAATTTAGATGCTTTTCAATACAATGAGAAGCAATTAACACCTGTTGCAGATAGACCAAGGTTTGATCGCTGGATTACATCAGAACTTCAGATTTTGATCAGGGATGTAACAAACTACTATGAGGATTACGAGCCTACAAAGGCAGCTAGAGCTATTCAAGATTTTGTCAATGATCAACTTTCTAACTGGTACATTCGATTATCACGTAAACGGTTCTGGAGAAGTGATCTAAACGAGGACAAAAAAGCAGCCTACGAAACACTATATGAATGTTTAATGGCAGCATCTCAACTAATGAGTCCGATTGCTCCATTTTATGGCGACTGGTTATACAAAAATCTTTCGGATGGGCTTAGAGCAAAAGGAGTTGATACCGATTCTTCCCTTAAAGAAGATTCAGTTCACCTTTCTACGCTAATGAAAGCTGACGAAAGTAAAATAGACGCTTCATTATCTGAGAGTATGCACTATGCTCAAAATGTATCTTCGTTAATTCATTCGTTGAGAAAGAAGGAAAAAATCAAGGTTCGTCAGCCATTACATAAAATCTTGATCCCAATTCTAAAGCCAGAAGTGAGGGCAAGCATAGAAGCTGTGGAAGAGTTGATACTCTCTGAGATCAATGTAAAAGAAGTAGAGTATGTGGATGATGCCTCAGGTATTTTGGTGAAAAAAATCAAACCTAATTTCAGGACTCTTGGAAAACAATATGGGCCAAAGATGAAATCTATTTCCGGTATCATCAATGGATTTGGTAAAGACGAGATTGCAACCATAGAGCGTGATGATGCCTTCCCAATTGAAGTGGATGGCGAGACGATTACATTAACGCTAGAAGATGTAGAAATCACTTCTGAAGATATTCCCGGTTGGTTAGTAGCTTCAGAAAATGGCTTGACGGTAGCGCTAGATATTACACTGACAGATGAACTGAAGAAGGAAGGTCTGAGCAGAGATATGGTCAACAGAATTCAGAACTTGAGAAAGGATCAAGGATTGGAAGTTCAAGATAAAATAGCTGTAACGTATCATTCGGAAAACCAGATGATGGTAGAAGCGTTAGCAGAGTTTGGTGAATATGTAAAAACAGAAACACAAGCACTTTCCCTTCAAGAAGGAAAAATAAATGATGGCGAAAAATTCGACATTGATGGAGTGGAAGTGGATGTACAAATTGAAGTAGTAAAGTAGAGACACCCCTAAAGTCCCCTCAAGGGGACAATCACTCTTCTGATCTTGGGAAGTCCTCCTTTGAAGGGGGTTGGGGGATGTAAACAATTGATAAAATGAAAAATCAAGTTTTAAAGTATTTCCTAATTGCTGCTGCAATTATTGTATTGGATCAAGTTGTGAAAATGCTTGTTCATTACAATATGGAACTTGGCACTAAAGGGCAAATTCCCCTTCTAGGAAGTTGGTTTAAATTGCATTACCTCACCAATCCGGGAATGGCCTTTGGGATGAAACTTAATTTTGAATATGGAAAACTGTTTCTGACACTATTCAGAATAGGAGCCATGTTCGCCATTGGATACTATCTATACTCATTAATCCAGAAAGAAGCTCCGAAAGGACTCTTGCTATGTATTGCTCTAATTCTAGGTGGAGCCATTGGCAATTTAATTGATAGTATTTTCTATGGTATTTTCTTAGATAATGCACCATTCAATTCTCCTACTCCATGGTTTCATGGGCAAGTCGTAGATATGTTTTACATAGATATTTGGCAAGGCTACTTACCTAATTGGATTCCTCTTTTGGGTGGTGACTATATGGCCCTTTGGCCTGTATTTAACATTGCTGATTCATCCATCTTTGTTGCGATTTGTTTAATCATTATTTTTCAGAAGAATTACTTCAAAAAAGATGAGGACGAGACTCCTTCTGAATTGGAACTAGAATCTACCAAAGAATAGTGTGACAGTTTATAACATTCTAAACGGTGATGCTCTGAAAGATCGATTTCCCTTTGATCAAATTAAAGGGGAAATCATTACAATGAGAGAGTGTTTAATGGATGGTCCAACTTCAGGAAATACGCTAGGTGAATTTTTCAAAACACGTTCTTTATTTATAGGAGAAACTTACGGTAACTCAGGAAAGAAATATGAAGAGCATGTTATTCCAGAAATCACAAAGATCACTGAAATCTCAGAAGGAGAAATCAACCTTTGGTTTGAAGACGATCTATTCTGTCAAGTCAATTTATGGTTTATTTGTAGCCTACTATACACCAAAGAAAACATAACTGTTAATTTAGTAAGACCTCAAGACTCCCTTCAATATGGGTTTGGCGGATTAGACCAAGATCAGTTAGCTAAGGCTTATATAGATAGAATCCCTCTATCAAAAATTAACGTAAATCAATTGGTCTGGCTTTGGTTTACCTATCAAAAAAATCACGTTGAGCGACTACTCAAACTATCCGTTCAAATTGAAGAAGATTTCCCATTCATAAAGGAAGCAATCATTGCTCAAATTGAAAGAGAGCCAATAGATGGAAAAAGAGGAAGGCCAGAGCAAGCGATTCATGACATTATTGAAGAGAAGTCTACCACTGATTTCACTATCGTATTTCAAGAATTTAGTAAAAGAGAACCTATCTATGGTTTTGGAGATTTGCAGGTAAAGCAAGTTTATAATTCAGTTTTACATGCATTATCAAATTGACTTTTATCAATTACTTTGCCTCTATTAGTGACTTTATAAAACCTTTTATCAATGAGTAAAAGAAAGATCGACTACCGTCAAATAGTTATTGAATCCGTCTTTATTGTTTTGCCGTTTCATTGGCTTTCCTACTCAATGAGTGGAGACAAGGCATGAAAACAGCACAGTTAGTAGATGGAGTAACTCAAACGCTAATTCAAGAGTCGAACTCCAATCACGCTGAATTGACTAGAAGTTATAATTATCGAAAAAAGCTTGTAAATAATTTAAGAAATGGCTCACATCAAATAGCTGCCATTCCGCTTAGTTACTTTGAATTCGACTATACTAATGATAAAAAATTGGCTGCTTTCATTTTTGATAATTTAACAAATGACGTTAGTGTTTTAGAAGATGTTTCCATCAAGAGAAAGGGAGGGGAAAGGTTCCTTATAATAGAAGCAGAAATCAACTTACTAAGCATTGAAAACGATTCACTTAAAATTTTTGGAAGTAGTAATATTCTTTTGAAAGCAGCAGAACTTTCAAAAAATGCATGGCAAATAGCAAACTCAACAAATGCTACTATAGAAATGAATTATGACATAGTTCTGCTAATGGGTCAGATCAGTAATTTGATTGAATCATACTCTCAAACAAGTGAAAAAGCCATCGATATTTTATATTCAAGGGAGGACAATATCTTGCCAGTACTAGAAGATATGAAAGCGATTGAACTTGAATTACTTACCAAACATGAATCGCTCAATGAGTTGCTGAACTAAAATTCATTGATACCTTTCAATTTTCTAAGATTAATTTCTAGATTAGTCGCATGAATAGTAAACCTAGAGTACTCAAGACTTGGGACAAATTGGATCTCGAAATTCAAGAGCAAATAAAATTGCAATACCAAGAAGGTTTTGAGGACAATCTAATCAACGTATTAAATAAAGACGGTGAAGACCAAACCGTGCTTCCTCTTGAGACAGAAGACAAATATTATCTTGTTAAAATGACCTATTTAGAAGCTTATGAGCTCATTGAAGAGGACGATGACTATGATGAGCACGGCAGGTTGTTTGACGGGGTGCGTCAAGACTTTGAAGCTAAATATGATGAGGATTAATTCTATTCAATTAACCCTCCTCTGTCAGTATTTCAGGCTTTCCTTCTAGCGTCTTGTGTACAGGACATCTATCAGCAATTTCGATTAATCTTTTTCTTTGTTCATCTGATAAGTCCCCTTCCATAGTGATCAATCGCTTGATCTGATCAATTTTTCCTTTAGAGCTTTCACTATTCTCTCCGTCTTGATGATGCACCTTGTCATGCATCAGTTTTACCTTTACTTCTTTCAAAGCTATTTTTTTGTGATCTGCATACATTCGCAAAGTCATAGCGGTACATGCCCCAAGCCCTGCTAATAAATAGCCGTAAGGAGTAGGTCCTTCATCTGCACCACCCACACTAGGTGGTTCATCGGCAACCATATGATGTTTCCCTGCAATCACCTCGGTGGTAAACCCTTTCTCACCTATCTCAGTCCATACCTCACCTTCAGGAGCCTCCTCCAATTCTTTGACACTTATATATCTCAGTGACCAATTCGCAATAACAGAAGCAGCATATTTTGCATCAGTCTCCTTACTCATCAAGTGATCCGCCCCATCCAAAGAGACGAAACTTTTGGGATGCATAGCCTCTACATAAATTTCTTGAGCACTATCTATTCCCACAATGGTATCTTGAGGCGAATGAAGAATCAACAGTGATTTATTGAGGTTCTTGATGATCCCCTTTTTCTCATTGGCATCCAAGTCATCCAAGAACTGCTTTTTCATTTTGAATGGTCTGCCTCCAATGTTGATTTCTGCCTCTCCACTTTCTTCTAATTCATTTTTACCTGAATCCAACAAATGCGCAACGTGTGTTGGGGTAGATGGTGCTCCTATAGTAGCCACTGCTTTGACTGCTTCCAGTTCCCCAGAAATATGCAAGACCGCTGCTCCGCCCAGTGAGTGACCCACTATTATTTGAGGTGCTTGATAATGCTGCTCTAGATAATTATATGCGTCCTTCAAATCTGAAAGATTTGTAGAAAAATTAGTGTCTGAAAAGTCTCCTTTGCTTTGACCCAGCCCTGTAAAGTCAAATCTCAAGACTGCCATTCCCTGGGATGTAAATGCTTGGCTAATATGCTCTACTGATTTCAGATTCTTAGAACAAGTGAAGCAATGAGCAAAAAGCACAAAAGCCTTTGGTTCTGCAACAAGTGGGAAATCAATTCTCCCAGAGAGTTCTTCGTTATTAGCATTTTTGAACGTTATTTTTTCAAAGCGCATATGTGGAGTGTCTTTTATTTTTTATCTTGAAACCAGAAACATTGGAATATAATTCCTGTCCTTAAGCTAAATCAAATATTACACTTGAGAAGTCTCTTTACTATAATAACTCTATTCTTTGTCATAGGGATGGCAGCTTCACAGACATTATTCTATGAAGTTGTTCGTGGTGACAAAAAAATTGGAGATATGAAGGTAGTTCGGAAAATAGACAAGGATAAAACCTTATATGAAGTGGAGAGCACGGTAATATTCAGGCTTCTCTTCTCCTTCACGGTTGATTATGAATCAACGTGTGAGTATAAAAGTGACATTCTAATCAATGAATACGCACACAGTGAACTCAATGGAAATACTCAGAATAAATCAACTATCTGGTTTGATGGTTCAAAGTACACCTTAGACATAGATGGAAGCCGTATTGAACTTGAAGATAAGGCCATTAATTACTCGGTAGGTGTGGTATATTTTAAAGAACCTGAAGATAATAAAAGGGTATTCTCGCCTCGATTTGGCAGATACCTTACTTTTGAAAAAGTGGGTAGTCATCAATATGAACTAGAATCCCCAGATGGATCTAACCTCTACACCTACATAAACGGTATCTGTACGGAAGTAAAAATATCCCGAGATTTTGCCAAGTTTTATTTCAAGATGAAGCCTGAATCCGTTCTTGCAGTAAAGAACAAGTCTATTTCTAGTGGCTCTTTAATTATTGATTAAACGATATAACTAATTCAGTCTATTTTTGAGCTAGATTAACCTAACTCACTCATGATTCGCTGCGTTGCAATAGATGACGATCCACTATACTTAATGCTTCTTAAATCCTATTTCGATCAATTTGATAATATGGAATTGATTGGGAGCTATCTAAATCCTGTAGATGGTGTCATGCAAGTAGTACGACAGAAACCAGATGTGCTTTTGATCGACAAAGAAATGCCCTACTTGGATGGTATGGAGACATTAAGCACGTTAGATAATAGACCCACAGTTATTATGATTTCAGCCCATGTGGATCAACCGAGAAACCTCGCAGAATGGAAAATTGACAAATACATACGTAAGGTGAGTATTACTGGCGCGGCATACTTAAAGGAAGCTATCGAAAAAACACTGGCTTCAAAATAACTGTATAAATCCTTATTCTATTCCTCACTTGCGGCAGGTAAACCGACAATGAAAGTCGTCCCTACTCCCATTTCACTCTCTACCTCAATAGCACCATTGTTCATTTCCACAAAATCATTGACTAGCTGAAGCCCTAAGCCAAGTCCTTTTTCGCCTACTGTTCCGAATGTACTTTTATCACTATCAAATTTAAATAGTGAGTCAACCTTTTCTTTCGGCATACCGACTCCTGTATCCTTTATAGAGATCATCACATTATCATTTTCTGACTTACAAGTGATACTTATTTTCCCATTTTCAGATGTGAATTTTAATGCATTGCTAATCAAATTTCTGAAAATAGTATAAGCCATGTTCTGATCTGCTTTGATCATGCAATCTTGAACATCTTCAGTTTCTATGGTGATATTTTTCAGTTTCGACTGGCTTTCAAATGTATCCTTCAACTCTAGGAGCATTTGCTTTGATTCAATTTTATCATGATTGACAATAAGTCCGTCTTGCTGTTGCATAGACCAATTAAGTAGATTATCTAGTAAGCTAGATAGCTGTTTGCTTGACTTATCTACTTCTTCAGCCACTTCATTTAGAAAGCTCTTATCATCAGTTTGCATTGCGGTTTTTATCATAAAACCAACACCTGAGAAAGCTGCCATTGGACCTCTTAAATCATGCGAAATAATAGAAAAAAGTTTGTTTTTTGATTCGTTAATCATGGCTAGCTCGTTGCTAAGTGCATTTTTCTGACGATAACTTCTATAGATGATACTGGCTAAAACAAGAATGATAAGCAGTATTCCCGCTGTGATGTAGCTAATAATTTCCTGATCTCTTCGTTGAACCTCTACAATATCTAACTCTGTCTGTTTCTGGTTGATCTCAAAATCAGCTCGCAGTGATTCTATTTGCTTCACATTTTCTACATTGGTTATACTGTCTCGGTAAGCATAGTATGTCTTGTAATAACTCAGTGATTTTTCATTTTCTTTTCGAACTTCATATGCATGAGCTAGAACATCAGCCCCATCACGAATGACTTCTTTCATCAGGTTTTTTTGACCGATATTGAATCCCCTTTGAGCATAAAAGATCGCATCATCCAGTTGACCGCTTTCAAGAAAAATTTTAGCTAATTCTATTTCACCCACTGCCACTGTTTGTTCAGAAGTAATATCTCCTCGAGAAACAAAGTATTCACTGCTACGACTAATTAAGATTTTTGCAGAATCATATTTTTCTTTCCTGGCTAGCAAAAGAGCCAAATTTGCATTCAGCATATGAGAAACGTAAATATTATTAGGGTTCTCTACATCAGTAATAAAAGTAATGCTCCTTTTACCTGCCCACATCGCTGAGTCATACATGCCAAGGTTATAGTAAGTCTCTAACAAATTAGAATTGATCAGAAACTGTTGGACACTGTCCTTTTCATTAGCATATATCTTTAAAGCTTTCTTTTCAATTGAGAGTGCTTTATCATATTCTTTTTGAGATTTAAGTGAACTCGCCAAGTTGGTGTATGCTATCGCTTCCCAAACTTGATCTTCAATCTCTTGCGCCAATTCAGCCACTTTATAAACAGCTTCAGTTGATTTTTCTGGGTCTCCTGAAAGCCAGTACAACCTCCCTAGGGTGTTAAAAGCCATCATTTCCATTCTGGTAGAGTCCAAATCATGAAGAAGTAAGAT
>JBGCFL010000039.1:0-3998 GCA_045106975.1 Ekhidna sp.
GGCAGGTGGTATCAGTTTCATCGACGAAACTGGCAAGCTAGTTTCCTACTACAAGATGATGCCTGTCTTTGAAATTGCAGAGCTATCAGAGCTGAGTCTAGTACATCGTTGCTTCATTGAAAAAAGCCAAGCTATGTCCAAGAACGGTGCCAAACAAGGCGTGACAGCAATGTTTAATTACGGCCAAGGATTTGGCGAACTCTTAGGATTACTAGCAGCTTACAAGATCCCTCACGTCCTTGTTAACCCAAGGAAATGGCAAGCTAAGATGCTTGGTAAGTTCCCAGCAGGTACCAGTAAGCACGCTGCTTACCTCAAGGCTAAACAGCTTTGGCCTCATCATACCTTTATCATCGGAAAACTAGGAAAAGTTCCACACAACGGCGCAATTGACGCTTCAGTCATCGCAGAATATGGAAGACTACATGGATAAACCACAAGTAATGACCATCGAGAAATTTAAGAACCGCAAATACAGCTTTCACCTTAACAGTGCAATGAAGTATGGGCCCTGTTGCAGCGAGTGCGACAGTCACGTTGATGAGTCAGGTTATTGCAACGACCACAGAGACATTTTCGATTTAAAACTATATTGCAGCTATCAATGTGTGCTAGCGTCTTTGAGGAATAGTTTAGTCCCGTTAAGGAAAACAGGATGAACAATGTTGAAGAAATTGCTTATAAGTTTGCGATGGGCTCCATTTTTGCCCTCGTGATGATCTTCCACTCTGATCTTCAGGCTATTAAGAAGAGGCAAGAAAAAATTGAGGATAGGTTGGAAGAGGTGTTGAGGCTGGTTCAGAGTTATACTGATTAACAATTTGATGTTTCTTTAAACTATTTTTAATTAATCACTATTTTGAAAACCTTGTATCTCAATTTTTATTTAGAACAAAGGCGAACTCTGATAATGATGCTATAATTAGAGTAGCCATGATAATAGGTTCAATGAAATCTCTAAGTGTTTAAAATTTATCGAATATCTACTAAGGAGTTATACATATTGAATTTGTTCTTTATAGATGATGATAATACCTACCTATATTTACTTAAGAGAACATGCACAAAATTCAAAGAAATAGAAGCAATCCATACAGCAGAAAACGGAGATGATGCAATTAAGAAAATAAACGAATGGTTGAGACTGAAATCTCAACTTCCCAACATCATGTTTGTTGATATTAATATGCCAAAGATGAATGGGATAGATTTTCTCAAAAATTTTAAATTAATGTGTAAAGTTCATCCTCAGCTAGAAACGATTAAGCCAATTGCTATGTTAACTTCATCACAACACAGTAGTGATAAGGAACGATGTATGGAAACTGGCATTGTTTCGGAATACATAATAAAACCTGAGGGTAAAAAAGATATGGAAAAAGTTATAAAGCATGTTTTGGGGTAATTAAGTGTATAAAGAAATTTTTAACAGCAGCCCAGTTGCTATGATACTTGTGGACCAAGATAGTAAAATATTAACCGTCAACAAATGCACTGAGGTTTTATTCGGGTATTCGCCTAATGAACTAATTGGCAAAGATATTTCATTATTAGTCCCTGAGGATGTTCGTAGCAAACACCCGAAATTAGTAAAGTCTTATTTTGATTACCCGCTTCCTAGAAAAATGGGATTAGGAAGAAATTTATTCGGAGTTAAAAAAAGCAAAAAACTTTTTCCGATCGAAGTTGGATTAACTCCCGTTAAGGAAAATGAAGAAATTTTCGTTTTAACTTCCGTAATAGATATAACAGAGAGAATAAATGCTGAAAAGAAATTTAGAGCAGCTTTCGATGCTGCTCCGTGTAGTATGATAATGGTCAACCAGGATGGTAAGATTATATTAGCAAACCAAAAAACAGAACAAATATTTGGATATATGAAAGAAGAAATAATCGATAAAAATATTGAAACCCTTGTTCCAGATGAAACCAAATTACAACATCCTACATTTGTGAAGTCATACATTCTCGACCCAAAGCCTAGAGGAATGGGATTAGGAAGAGAACTTTTTGGTCGTCACAAGAGCGGAAAACAAATACCTGTAGAAATCGGATTGCAGCCTATATTCTTCGATGGAGAAAAATTTGTTATTAGCTCTATCCTTGATATAACCAAAAGAAAGGAATCAGAGGTTACTATTCAAGATAAATCAGATGAAATTCAACAGTTTTCTTATCGAACTTCTCATGATCTAAAAGCTCCTTTACTTTCTATATCTGGTCTTACAGACTTTGTACTTGATGATTTGGATGATGGAAATATCGAAGAGTCGAGACTAAATATTCAAAAAATAAAATCTTTAACTACTCAACTTAGTACTCTTGTAGACGATATCCTTGCACTAACAAAAATTGACTTCGAAGAAGAGGTGAAATCGTTCTTCAAATTCAATAACTTCATAGAAAATGTGAAGTTAAAGTTTAGTCACCTGATAAATCAAAATAATATTAACATTGAAACGTCATTTCTCCATAAAAAGGAACTATCTGTTCAGCCTACAAGGTTGACTCAAATTTTAGATAATTTGATTTGTAACGCGATGAAATACTGCGACAAAAATAAAGATAAAAGCGAGATAACAGTAAGTACTTTTAGTGATAAAACGAAATTCTACATTCAAGTAGAAGACAATGGTATAGGAATCCCAGAAGAACATCAAAGTGAAGTTTTTGATATGTTTAAAAGGTTTCACGACGAGTCCGTGAAAGGCAGTGGTTTAGGTTTGTATATAATAAAAAAACACATTGAAAAGATTGGTGCTAAAATTGATTTTGAAAGTAGTAAATCGGGAACTAGTTTTTATTTAGAAATCACATTTTAGATTGTTCATTGTTAGCCGCAAGATTGATAAAAACATAGTTGCATATTTTTTTTACCTCAAAAGGTTTCTCAAGAAACAGAACATTCTCAAACAGATTTGCATGTCTTGCAGCTTTAATCTGATCCATAAAACCAGAAACAAATATTATTGGTGTATTATCATGAGGATAATTTTCTTTTAACCATTTAATAAATTCTAAACCATTTATCTTCGGCATTTTAAAGTCAGTAATTATCGCATCAAACTTCACCATTCTGGCAATTTTTATAGCTTCTGATCCATCTTCTGCAGACATAACCTCTATATCAATATCTGAAATTGATCCGAGAGCTTCAGTTATAAGTTCTCGTTGGGTCTGATCATCTTCAACAATTAATAGGTTAAAATCCATTGGGTGTAATTCTTTTGCAGCTTATTTTTATTCTATTAAATAATATACCGAAATTTGTAAATATCAAAATAAGACCTCCTAATATGACAACAAATAAAGAGCATCAGTCGGCCTCACTCTCGATCTGATTAACTAAATCGTTATATTTTTCCTCATCTTTAGGGTTAATAAGCGAGTCCACGTCAGCACTGATATTGGATAGCTGACCCATCCTCTTATTAAGAACCTTCCTGTCGCAGTTTATTTTTTTCAGAGCTGACCGCATCGAATTGACGTTGCCTTTTGTAATTCTTGCTAGCTTTTGCAAATAATGCTGACTGTAAATGTCCTCATCTTTTTTCGGCTGCTTGATAATTTCTGTTTCCACTCGATAAGTAGTGTCATGAAATAAGCCACCCGTCTCAGTTAACACGTTCTTGATGACAATGTTGTTTCTTCTGGTGATTCGAGGTTGAGTTAGAATTTCAATCTTCTTTTTCGCTTCGCCTAAATCTTTGCGAGTTGCAATTAGCTGGTATTCTGCTTTATTTAGAGCATCTAAAGAAACTTTCAAGGCATCTTTGCATCTAATTAAGAAGTCCCTGTAATACCACCCAGCCAAGTTATTATAGCTACCGACAATATGGTGGGCAGCCATAACGTCCAATATGTAACTGTCTATTTGTTTATTTTGCGAGGTATAGACAAATGTCTTAACCTCATAATTTAAGCATGTTAGGTAGCTAATCGCGCCGGATCTTTCAAATTTTCTCCTGAGATCAGAGTGATGTACCCCTAGGCTTTTT
>JBGCFL010000004.1:0-11642 GCA_045106975.1 Ekhidna sp.
TGAACCGTCTCTTCCAAATGTGAATTCATCATCATACAAACATGGTCTTTGACCATTATTTGATGATCCTGGCCAGTATACAGCATATCCATCTGCAGTTGGATCAGGTCCGGAAGTTAAAAGCATGGCAGTACCATCTCTTAGTAATTTCCACGTTTTGGAATCAGTTCCAGCTAAAAGCGTTAATGCTTCATCTGGATCAACAATAGTCACATCTGCTGAAAAATCATCAGAATCTGTTCCATCACTTGCCGTCAAAACTACAGTGTAAGTTCCTGACTCAGCATAGCTATAAGTGGGAGATTCTTCAGTGCTAGTACCTGTCATATCGCCAAAATCCCAACTGTAAGAAGTTGCATTCTGAGAAACATTCTCAAAAGTAACTTCTAAGAAGTTTTCCTGATTTGGTACAGAAACAAAACTAGCAATTGGACCAGTTGGGTCATTGCCATCATCTTCTCCACAGGAAACAATAGTTCCCGTCATGAGAATTCCTAAGGATAACGTTGCTATCCTCCATAGGTTTTTACTTAGCATATTCATCATTTTAATAGTTTACTTATTTATTAATTGTTTAGTATTAATTCTTTTTAATTGAAGAGAGATTCCTCAGGATAGACACTTAATGCTCCATTAGTAGCGATAACCTCTCTTTGAGGAATGGGTAAATAGTTACTTCGAGATGGATCTACATTGGCACCTCTCAAATCATCACCAGCCCATAACGAACTTTCTAATCTGCCAGAACGAACTAAATCAAACCATCTATCTCCTTCTAGAGCTAACTCAACTCTTCTTTCATACCATATTACTTCTAGAAGGGTCCAACCCTCATCCGACATTAATTGTGAAGCTGTTCTGAAACTTCCTGCATTATCTCCAGGACCTGCTCCTCTTTCCCTCACCTCATCAATAAACCCCATTGCAATAGCAGCACTTCCACTTCCACGCTCCAAGGCCTCTGCTGCCATCAGAAGTACATCCGCGTAACGCATATATGTTTGATTTGCATCCTTCAGAAGGTTAATCTCACCACCATTAGGAACGGTATACCCATTATAGTTAGCATACTTCTGCTGCCAATAACCTTGGAAATCCTGAGGATTAGATTCGGCAAGATCTACGCTACATCCATCAGCAGCTAATTCAGCAGGAGTTACAATTGATGCATCTCTTCTAAATGTGTCGTCAGACAAAAATGAGTCAAATAATGAAGACGTTGGCAACATGAAGCCCCATCCAGCATCATATTCAGGATGATTGGCACATAGGCCTCTAATCCCTGACAATTGCACCATTGCATTCCCATCCATAAATTCTCCGGGTGTTGAAAAATCTCCGGGAACGAGTCCCGAGTGTTGTATTTCGAACACTGATTCAGTAGAATTGGAAGCACCAAAGGCAAAAAGTTCATTATAATCGTCCACTAGCTGATAATCTCCAGAAGTAATAACGTTATTGAGAAAGAAAGCTGCCGAATCAAACATTGTTTGATTGTCCCCCAAAACATCTGCATAATACAAGTAGGCTTTACCTAAAAGTCCATTGGCTGCACCAGAAGTAACTCTACCAGCAAACTCAGCACCAAAACTATTTGGCAATAAAGGAATAGCCTGTCTGAGATCTCTAATCACTTGATCAAAAACCTCGCTTATCGTGTTTCTAGTTTGCACATAAGAAGTTGGATCTATTGGTTCAGTAACCACAGGAATAGGTCCATAGGTTCTAAACAACTCAAAATGATAATAGGCTCTTAAAAATTTAGCCTCTGCTAAGTATTGATTTGTTAGATCTGTTCCCAAATCACCTTGATTAATGACCAAATTTGCTCTCCGGATTCCTGAGTAATACTTTTTCCAGAAAGTTTCTGATTCAATTAAAAATTCATCCTCTAAAAAATCATCCATTTGCTGCCATCCCAGCTGATCAGAATTGGTAGGATCTCCACCTGCAGTTGCATTATCCGAACGGATATCACCCAACATTACAGAAGATGTCCATCGACCATCTAGAAATGACCACTGTAATGGATCATATGTAGCAACTAAGCCTTGAAATACTTGACTTTCTGTAGAGAAAAAGTTGTTTTCATCAAATTCATTAATCAAATCAACTTCTAAAAAATCATCTCCACATGATGTTGAGAAAAAGATTGTAATCCCAACAATAAAATATCTTAAATTTTTCACTTTCATCTCAATTAAAATGTTACGCTAATACCACCACTTATTGTTCTTGAAAGAGGATAAAACCCTCTATCCAATCCAGTCTGACCTATACCACCACCTATTTCAGGATCGAAACCTGTATAACCAGTGAGGGTTATTAAATTATCTGCTGCTAAAAATACTTTTGCAGAGGTCATCTTCACTTTTTCAATCAGGCTCTGCGGCAGTGTATATGACAAATTAATATTTCTCAATCTTATAAAATTGCCACTTTCAACAAAAAAGTCTGATGGCCTAGTGTTTGCATCCGATAAAGAAACTCTTGGATATGCTCCGTCTGTATTGTTTTCATTATACCTGTCTAACCATTCAACTTGATAATTGTTGTTTGGAACGTCTTGTCTTTCATACGTTCGATAAATCTCACTACCTATTGACGCAAACCACACTGTAGACAAACTGAAATTTTTATAAGAAGCTCCCAGTCTAACACCTAGAGTTACATCTGCCCATGGTTTACCTATTTTCGTAATATCATCAGCTGTTATTACTCCATCTCCGTTAACATCGTCAAATCTCAAATCACCAGGAACTGCATTTGGCTGAAGCGGAAGACCATCTGAATTAATATGCGCAAAAACATCTCTTTCAGATCTAAAAATACCACTCGTTTGATATCCTCTGAAATAGCCAACTGGTTCGCCTACCTCGAATCGAGTAATTGGAACATTTCGCACCGGCCAAGAATATAAATTCACAAAAGGACTATCGCCATTTAGATTTGTGACTTCACTTTTCAAAGTAGTAACATTCAAACCAGCATTAAATTTGACTTCACCAAAATCCTTACTATACGTAATGTCCAATTCAATTCCTGTGTTTTGAAATTCACCCAAATTTGTAAAAGGTGCCCCAGTCCCTAGTAAAAGTGGAGCTGCGGGATCTAGGAATAACAAATCACTAGTTATTTTCTTGTAGTAATCGATTTCGATAGTTATCTGATCGTCAAAAAGACCTACTTCAGCTCCTATATCAAATTGCCTGCTACGTTCCCATTTTAGATCTGGATTTGCAGAATTCGCAGTAGTTGAACCACCATAAATGATTTGATCACTTGTATTCCCAAACTGATAGGTGTAATTACGACTTATTGTTGATCTAAATCTATTATCCCCAATCCTATCACTACCATTTTCACCATAACTTACTCTCACTTTCAAGAAATTTACAACAGGCACACTCCAAAAGCTTTCAGATGAAGCAACCCATCCAATTGATGCAGAAGGAAAAATACCATACCTGTTATTTTCTCCAAATTTGGTTGAGCCATCTCTACGAATTATAAACGTAGCTAGATACTTGTCCATGTAACTATAAATAGTCCGAGCAAATAGACTTTGTACAGCGTACCTAGTTCCTTCTATACCACCTGCAACATCAGCTGTATCAATGGGCACACCGTCTAAGAATTGGAAATTTGGATCAAACTCGATATCGGGATCGAGCGCTTGTACGCTTCCAAACAAATTTTCAAATCGATCTTCTTGCGCTGATACACCTAACAAAACATCAACCTTGTGTTTATCAATCTTAGTATTGTAGTTTAAAGTATTTTCCCACTTCCATCTTGTAAATTCCTCACGATACTCAAACAAATCACTTGTCTCATTTTCGAATGCAGGGGTCAAATTGTACTGAGGTGAAAAGCCATCATTCGCATTATTTGAAACTAAAATTGCTAAGTCAGTTTTAAGAGTTAAATTTCTTACAGGCTCAATAGCTAGATAAGTATTTCCAGCCATTTGACGATTATTGTAACTGTTATTAGTTACAAAAATTCTACTCAGTGGATTTACGTATTCCTTTTGAACAAGATTAGATTGACCAAATCCAAACTGAGCATTTTGATCAAACGCTGGTGTTAATGGATCATACACCAAAGCATCTGCAATTGGACTTCCGAATTCATTGTTTTCTGGAATAGTACTTCCTTTGGTTTGAGTAAAGAAAATATTTTGGCCAAAAGAGACATAGTCATTCAACTTCTGCTCAGAATTTATTCTTGCTGTGATTCTTTCAAAATTTGATTTTTCAGGTGCGATTAAACCTTCTTGATTTGCATAAGAAAACGATGCTCTAAACTTACTTGTAGCTGTCCCCTTAGCAAACGATAACTGATGAGAATTAATTTGTGTTGTTTCAAAAAGCTGCCCCATCCAGTCTGAATCAAATGGCGAGGAAGCGCCATTTGCAATATCTTCAGGAACATCAATTCCACTATTAGTATATTTTTCTGTTAGAAGCTCTACATACTGATCTCGGTTAAGTACCTCAGGCACTTTCCATGCAGATTGGAATCCAATCGTATTAGAATATGTTATTGAGCCTACTCCCTCTTTTGCTTTTTTAGTGGTAACGATGATAACACCGTTTGCACCACGAGTTCCGTAAATGGCGGTAGATGCTCCGTCCTTCAAAATATTTACACTTTCAACATCGTCTGGATTAATCGCTGACAATACTCCAGGATCATCATAAATAAGGCCGTCGACAATAACAATTGGATTGTTATTTCCATTCGTACCAATACCACGAATTAAAATTTGTGGTATTGCTCCTGGCTGTCCGGAGGTGCTCTTAAATATTACCCCTGAAACTTGACCCTGTAATGCCTGCCCAACATTTGGCACACTAAAACCCTCCAAATCTTTAGCTGAGACTTTTGCTATGGATGCAGTCGCTACTTTCTTTCGTTGTTCTCCATACCCAATTACAACTACTTCATCTAGAAGCTCTGCATCAGATTCCAAAATGACCTTAATATTTGTTTGGCTACCCACTACAATAATTTGCGAAACAAAACCAACAAAAGAAATTTCAATCGATGCGTCTGCAGGCACAGCTAATTGAAAATTTCCATCAAAATCCGTTATTACTCCGTTTTGCGTTCCAACCACCTTTACTGTTGCTCCTGGTAGCCCTTCCGATAGATCGGCATCTAGAACTGTCCCCTTGATCATTTGATCCTGAGCCAAAAGTAAGAAGGGACTTACTAAAAGTGCTATCAGGTAAATTGATGCTTTCATTTGTAATTTTCGTTTCATAGGCTGAGAGTTGCGTTTGAATATTTTTGTTTTCATCACTTGTTTCCATGTCAATATTAACCCAACATCTTAAACATTCTGCCAAAAAACACTACATCAAAAACTCATCAATCAAAAAAAAACAACTCATCAAAAACTCATCAAAAACAACACGAAAATTATGAATATGATTAAAAAATGACCACTTTTAAGAAAATTTTCAATTATTTATTGATCCCCAAACCATACATCATTGAAACATTCATTACTCATTCTATTCATTCTACTTTCAACTTTGCTTGTTTCTCATGCACAAGACCATACCCTTAAAATTTCGAAAACTCCTCTAACCAAATACTATGGCCCAACAGATTACAAAGGAGGAATTCAAAACTGGTCTTTTGATATAGATACAACTGGAGTACTGTTCGTATCAAATAATTTCGGATTAATGGAGTATGATGGTGCTAGATGGAATAACCATAATGTGCCCATTAGCACCAAACTTAGGTCTGTTCATATTTCTAAGGATAACAAAGTATTTATTGGAGGGCAAGGACAAATCGGTTATTTCATTCAAAAAAAGAATAGGTATGAATTTGTTTCTCTTTTAGACAAACTAAACTCGAATAATAAAGCCATTGAAGAAGTTTGGAAAATAATAGAAATTGATGATCAGATTTTCTTCAACACTTCAAATAGGTTGATTAAATATCAAGATGAAAATATTCAGGAAGTCAAATTAGATTATCAAATTCAGAGAATATTCAAAGTTGATTCAAGCTTATTAGTGCAATTTGAAAATAAGGGGTTGTTTAAGTTCCAAAATGGGGAATTTGAGCTTTTACCTCAAACGAATGGGTTAGGTGAAATTATTGCTATCATTGATCAGAACTTTAAGTTCATTTGCCTTACTTCTGAAGGAGGTATTTTTGAATATGCCAATGAACAATTAAATGTCATCAATACGCCAATTGATGACCAGCTAAAATCAGCCACCATAAATACGGCTATTCAGCTATCAAATGGAGACATTGCTATAGGCACCCAAAATGAAGGACTCTTCCTTCTTGATAATGGATATCAACTTAAGAATCATTTTACAAGGAATAAGGGTCTTAACGATCGTACAGTCCTCTCTATTAAAGAAGATGATTTCAAGAACCTTTGGGTGGGTTTAAATAACGGTATTAACTATTTAGAACTGAATTCCCCATTGTCATTGATCAACGAAGAAGTAGGATTGGAAGGAACGGGCTATGCCGCGACCATTTATGATGAAAAAATATATTTAGGAACTAATAACGGCCTATTTACTAAATCAATTTATTCTGAGAATGAAGATTCGTATAGGTTAATTGGAGGAACTCAAGGTCAGGTATATAATTTATCGATAGTAGAAAATGATCTCATTCTAAATCATCATAAAGGGGCATTTCTTGTTAAAAATGAGAAACTAGAACAAATTCATAATGTTGGTTCATGGAAATTTATGGGAACTTCCAGAAAAAAAAAATTTCTTGGTGGCGCATATGATGGCATTCATTTTTTCGATAAAGAGGGAAATAAGTGGAAGCCCTATGGAAAGGTGGACGATCTCGAGATATCCTCGCGCGTCTTTGAATTTCAAAACGATTCAACTATTTGGATGACGCATGGCTATAAAGGAGCTTACCTTATTTCACTCAATAAGACTTTAAGTGAAACTAAAGCAATCTCATTTTACGGAATAGAGGAAGGATTTCCCTCCAACGTACTAATAAGCGTTTATAAAATAGGTGACAACCTAGTACTAACCGGCGAAACAGGGGTTTACAATTTTGACCAACAAAATAACAGAATGGTTGTAAATCAGTTTCTATCTGAATGGATTGGTGATGGCCATATAAGTAATATAACAAGTTCAGAAGATGGAAACATTTTCTTCATAGTGGATCGCGAACTTGGTTATCTACATCAAAAATCATTTGGAGACTATTCAAAAGAGTCAAGCTTATTCAAAAGAATCAATAAGTTACTCTCTGATGATTTAGAAAACATTACAATATTAGACGAAAGAAATGTTCTCATAGGAGCAACCGAAGGATTCATTCATTTCAATCCCTCTCAAGACTATGCCATAATTGACAATTTCAACACACTCATTCGAAACATACAAGTAATCTCTCAAGACTCTGTTACTCAAATTTCTGGAAGCTATTTCAACAATTATAAGTTTCAACAAAATAATTCTATCAAGTTTGAGTGCGCATCTCCCTACTTTGATGGTGTCGAGGATATTCAGTATTCATATCGTCTTAAAGGGTTTGATAATAAGTGGTCAAACTGGTCAAAAGATGCCTCAAAGGAGTATACCAACCTACCCTCAGGGAAGTTTAGCTTTGAAGTAAAAGCCAAAAACATTTACGATGTAGAGAGCAAAGTAGCTCAAAGTAGTTTTCAGATTCTGCCAAGGTGGTATGAATCCAATTTAGCCTATGTAATCTATGTTTTCCTCGTCATCATCTCTTTTAGTCTTATATCCCTATTTCAAAGTAAAAAGTATAAAAAAGAGAGAGCGCAGATAGTACAAAGCAAAGAAGAGGCGATTAAAAGTAAGGATGAAGAATTGACTCAAGCATCAAAACAGTCAGAGGAAAAAATAGAAACACTCAAAAACGATAAACTTAAGTCAGAAATAAAACATAAAGATCAAGAACTAGCCTCAGCGACGATGCACCTCCTTAATAAAAATGAATTTGTTCAAGGAGTAAGGAAGAAAATAGAAACATTGGTGAACGACAATGTGGCTTCTAAAGATGAACTAAAGAAAATCTTAAAAACGATTGACAGAAACCTAAATGAGGATGATTCGTGGGATCAATTCGCCTTTCATTTTGATCAAGTGCATGGAGGCTTTTTGAAAAAACTGTCTGAAGATGACATAAAGCTTACCGGGCAGGAAACGAAGCTAGCGGCCTATTTAAGAATGAATATGAGTTCGAAAGAAATAGCCAATCTGATGAATATTTCGATACGAGGTGTGGAACTAGCAAGATATCGTTTGAGAAAAAAACTCAACTTAGATCGTTCAGTTAATCTAGTTGAACATCTTATGGAGGTATAATCTATTTGAAACTCAACAACTTTTGAGAAACGCCCATAGCTATCGCCAGTCTAAACAAAACTCTTGCGCTAACATTAGCATCCCAAGCATGATTACCTGTCTCACACAGATCAAATCCTACAATCTTTCTACCTGAACGAACAACTTGTTCTACCAAATAGATGACTTCATTAAAGCGCAACCCTCCAGGCACTGGAGTACCCGTATTAGGACAAAGAGAAGGGTCTAATCCATCTACATCAAAACTGATATACACATTGTCTGGGAGCGTATCAACCATCGCTTTCACTTGATCTGACCATGAAACCCCATCCATTTTATTTCTAAACAAAACTTCATCATAAAAAACATCAATTTGCTTAATTGAATTAGCAATGTAGTTTTCTTCTTCTTCACAGAAATCCCTAATTCCTACCTGAGTAAGGGAAGAAATACTATCCTCTTTAAGGACATTATACATGATGCTCGCATGGGAAAAAGTGAATCCCTCGTATGCATTTCTCAAATCCATATGAGCATCAATTTGAAGAATCCCAAATTGATCCCTTTTGGCAATAGCCCTAATCAATCCTAGTGGAGAAGAATGATCCCCTCCTACTATTCCTATCAGTTTATGTTGGTCAAGCAGATCAGAGCATCTATTCTCTATTTCATTGTGAACTTGTTCGCAATAGGCATTGACTTGGTTCAAAGACTCTTTATTTGGAGAGTTTCCATTCTCTAAAGCATCAATTACTCCCTTTGCCAAGTCTCTAACTCGGTCATTCTCACTTAATGAACCTATTCCTTGAATCATTGCCATTTTCATGTTCCATGGCTCATGAATAGCTAATTGCGATAAATCTAATTGCGATGACTCTTCTAAGATTAAATTCGGCGCTTGAGCAGTGCCATCTACATAAGAGGTAGTAACATCAAAATGAACAGGAAGTAGAATTAAATCTGATTCATCAGCATCATATGGAAGTCCGAAAATGGTACCCTTCTTACCTACTTCGCTAGGATTATACATCTAATGACTTGGGTGATAATAAGAAACAAAAATGCCAGAACCCTGAGAAACCTCACTCCACTTTGTTTTTTCAAATCGAATAGACACAACACTACATGGCTGCATATTTCCAATACTTGCACTTGTTAAGTATTCTCCAAAAAAAGTGATGGTGGGATTATGCCCTATCAAGGCTATTGACTTACTTGAGGCATCTATATCGTTAACAATCTCAAGCAACTCTCTTACAGACGCCTCATAAATCTTGTCATGATAAGATATATTTTGTTCGTTCATTTCTAGTTCCTCTACTAGATTAATGGCCGTTTCAGTAGTTCTTTGAGAAGAACTACATAATATTCGGTCTGGATCAAATTGTTCATTGATCAAATGTCTTCCTAAAGCTCTGACCATACTCTGACCTTCAAGCGTCAAAGTTCTTTCGAAATCAGATTTATCATTTAGATTCTCTGCATAAGAATGTCGAATAAGATATAAAGTGCGGTTCATAGGGTGGTAATTATCAAGTCGTATAAAATTAACGGATCGACACGAAACGAAAGAATTTCGTCACTTATTTAGATTTTTCGATTTTCTGTAGAACAGGATTTGATTAGAGGTGTTATGTTTACGACCAAATTGCTGATTGATTCCATATCAGCAGGAAAAAAACCATCATGGGAAAGAACTTAGTCATAGTCGAGTCGCCTGCCAAAGCGAAAACAATTGAAGGATATCTAGGAAAAGATTTTCAAGTAAAATCTTCTTACGGTCATGTGCGTGATCTTCCTAAAGATGATTCTGCTATTGATGTAGAAAATGACTTTGCTCCTACATATGAGATTTCCAAAGACAAAAAAGATGTCATTAAGGAATTAAAAAAATTAGCCAAAGATGCAGAAACTGTTTACCTAGCATCGGATGATGACCGTGAGGGAGAAGCTATTTCATGGCACTTATCAGAGGCTTTAGGATTAACTGATGCTAATTCTAAAAGAATTGTATTCAGAGAGATTACGAAAGGAGCTATCCAAAAAGCCATTCAGAACCCAAGAGGAATTGATATTGATTTAGTCAACGCGCAACAGGCTAGAAGAATACTAGATAGACTTGTAGGTTTTGAGTTGTCCCCTATTCTTTGGAAGAAAATTAAGTTTGGTCTTTCTGCAGGACGAGTACAATCAGTTGCTGTACGAATAGTGGTTGAACGTGAACGTGAAATCAGCAAATTCACCCCTGAGTCTTCTTTTAGACTGACTGCTTTCTTCAATTTGGAAGATGGTAAGTTGCTGAAGGCAGAATTACCTAAAAAATTCAGTGCAGAAACTGATGCAATGACCTTCTTAGAGAAATGCAAGAACGCTATTTTCTCCATAGAGAATTTAGAAACAAAGCCTGCTAAGAAATCTCCAGCGCCACCATTCACCACTTCTACCTTGCAGCAAGAAGCAAGTAGAAAGATTGGTTATTCTGTTTCTAGAACCATGCAAGTAGCTCAGAAACTATATGAGGCTGGAAAGATTACGTATATGAGAACTGATTCTCTGAATCTTTCTGACGAAGCAAAGAGTGGTGCAGAGAAAGCCATCACTGCTAGCTATGGTGCTGATTTTGCACATAAAAGAACATTTAAAACTAAAAGCAAGAGCGCACAGGAAGCTCACGAAGCAATCCGGCCTACTGATTTCAGTACCAAAGGGGCTGGAATGGGTGATGCTGAAAACAGATTGTATGATCTGATTTGGAAGAGAGCCATCGCATCTCAAATGTCCGATGCTCAGTTAGAAAAAACGACAGCTACTATTGGCATATCGAACACAGATGAAAAACTAGTAGCAAAAGGAGAAGTAATCAAATTCGAAGGTTTTTTGAAAGTCTATATCGAATCTACGGATGACGAAGGTGATGAGGAAAACTCTAGCATGCTCCCTCCTCTTTCAATCGGTCAGCAACTTGATTTGAGAGATATGCTTGCCAAAGAAGGGTTTACCAGACACCCTGCTAGATATACAGAAGCAAGCTTAGTAAAGAAATTGGAAGAGATGGGCATTGGACGACCGTCTACTTATGCACCTACCATCTCTACCATTCAGAAAAGACAGTATGTAGACAAGGACGAGCGCCAAGGAAAAGAACGAATCTCTGTTGAGTGTAAACTAGCAAAAGGTGAAATCAAACGACATGAAGCAGTAGAGATTACTGGAGCAGAAAAGAACAAACTCTTCCCTACCAATACGGCAATGGTAGTAAATGATTTCTTAGTAGATCATTTCCCAGATGTAGTCGACTTTCAC
>JBGCFL010000040.1:0-5847 GCA_045106975.1 Ekhidna sp.
CCCATGATATTGGCCAACACATTCAATCTTCCTCTGTGTGCCATACCAATCACCACTTCCTCTGCATTCAAGTCTGCTGCTTTAGAAATAATCTTATCTAAAGCAGGAATCATGTTTTCACCACCTTCTAACGAGAATCTCTTCTGCCCTAAAAATTTGGTATGAAGAAAATTTTCAAATACAACTCCTTCGTTCAGTTTGGATAAAATGCGGTGCTTTTCATCTTTTGAGGGATTAATGTTGGCTCCTTCGTTTTCGCACTTATCCTTTAACCAATCGCTAATTTTTGAATCCCTTATATGACTGTACTCAAAACCTATATGTCCTGCATATACTTTTTTGAGCTTTTCTAATATCTTTTTTAAGGTTGCTTTTCCTAAACCAATCTCTTCCCCTACTTCAAATTCGGTATTGAGATCCTCATCTGAAAGTCCAAAATCAGCTAATTCCAATTTTGCAGTATGAGGTCTTCTCGGCCTTACTGGATTAGTATCTGATTTCAAATGAGCAAAAGCGCGATAATTGTAAATCAGATTTCGAACTGACATCTCCTTTGGAGTAGCCATTTCTCCAGAAGCACCTGCCTCTCCAAATTTCTGTTGTCCAAATTCGAAACCTTCGAAGAATTTCTTCCAAGACTCGTCTATGCTTTCAGGATCTTCTTTGTAGGCTTTGAAAAGCTCATCTAAATAATTAGTATGAGCGTTCGCGATGTAAGAATATTTGTCCATATCTTATTGTTCTCAAACAAATGTACGAGTATTTGAGTTGGTTTGAAAACCGTAAAATCGGGTATGCGAATATTGATTAGGGTTTTTGCTGAATTTTCACCCTGTCTTGAGTAATCCCTTGACTAGCAGGAGTTGAGCAGCTACATAGGTGATCATAATAAGAAATCCGGCCTGCGGAATTTCCATATAGAACTTATTGATGGCAATCAAAGAATCGGAAATGACGAACAACATACTCCCATAAATCGCTAAACGATAGCTTAACTGAGAAGCATTACCTTCTCTAAGACGAGCTGTAGAAACCATAACCAAAATCACGACTCCATAAACAAATATGGGTATCTGAAAATCACCTGCATTTGGGAGTAGAAATTGAAATAAACCTATTCCATAAACCACAAATGGCAACACTTTGATTGGGTCAAAGCGGAGTTTTTGGTAAGCAGACTTACTCAAAACAACTATGTATGTAACTTGAGCAATTAGAAAGAATCCTATGCCTATCATAAAGTACATAACATCTCCTTGATACATCAATGCTAAATCACCAAGCCAAGAAAGTAGAAGTGCCAGGCTTAATAAAAGAATTCTTCCGGTTACATTTCCCTGACTTGACCTGTATACATAGAACATCAAAAGCGGCATCAAAAGCGGCTTGGTGTATAAGTTCAACTCTTCAGAAGGTATTACCTGAGCAATAAGATTTATTCCAGAGACAATAAGGTAGACCCAAAAAATTATTCTTGGCATAAGTCTATTTCTTGTTGAAGATAAGGTAAATAAAGGCACAAAATGCCAAAGCCCCAGATCCTCCAAAAATATAAGGAAGATTACTAATATCTCCTTTGTAAAAGTAGCCTGCCAAAAACGCTCCCATTCCTATTCCTATTTCCAGTGCCATGAATACGGTTGAAAATCCTCTTCCTCTAAATTGATCAGGAGCCAAATCGGCAGCCCATGCAAATATAGCTGGCGATGAAAGTCCATAGCCAGCTCCGAAAACAAGGGCACCAACTATAAAACTAAAAGGAGTATTGGCAAACCCAATCAAGATAGACCCAGTTCCCACAATTGCCATGGCTACCATTAATACTATTCTTCTTCCAAACCGATCTGATAAACTCCCTCCAGCAATTCTCGAGACGAGGGAAGTCATTGTGAAATAAGAAAAAAATAGTCCCTTATTATCAATTCCAAGCGCCTCGCTCATATCAGGTGCAAGAGTTAATGACGCCCCAAATGAAAACGTAACGAGTAGCATGACCATGCTAGGAGTGATGACAGTTGGTTCGTAAATATCTGAGCTTTTGATCTTCAGTAATGAAAGTGAAAATTTTTGTTTGTTTTCTACAGTCTCTTTCATTCCTACTAAAACAATCACTGATAGAAATGCTACTGCACCACTAATGAAAAATAAAGTATCAATTGAGTAGATATTGGCCAACTCACCCCCTATATAATTCCCAATACCCATCCCTGTCATTCCAAAGAAACTCAAAATACCCATGCCTTCTCCTCTATGCGTAGGTGGTACTATATCCGCTACATAAGCTGCTGTTCCGGTTGGTTTAAACCCAGTGGAAAAACCATGTAGAAAACGAATGAAAAAGAAGGCGTAAATATTTAGAAAGAAAGGATAGAACAGCGAAACAATAGCTGTGACCGTACAGCCAAAAACCATCACTGGAATTCGTCCCCATGTATCAGTAAGCTTCCCACTAAAAGGTCTTGATATAAGTGCGGTGATGGTGAAGAATGTAATATGAAGCCCTATGTAATCTTCACCACCGAGCGTTCTCATAAAATCGGGCAGCTCTGGAAGCACCATATTAAATGAGCCGAAAAACAAGAAAGAACTAAAAGACAACAGCCAGAAATTAAGCGAGTATTTCTGAAAAAATTTCTGGATGCCCTTTTTCATCTAGTTAGAAGGCTCGTTTTGATGTAGCAAGAATGCTTTAATGTAATCGTTTAAATCACCATCAAGAACATTTTGCACATCTGTTCTCTCAAAACCTGTACGAGCATCTTTGATTAACTTGTACGGATGCAAAACATAGTTTCTAATCTGTGATCCAAAGTTGATAGCCTTCTTACCCGCTTCTATTTGATCTCTTTCTTTATTCTGCTTTTCAATCTCCATTTGATAAAGTTGAGATTTTAGCATCTGCATTGCTTGCTCTCTATTTGCCAATTGAGATCGCTCTACTTGGCAAACCACTACAATACCTGTTGGCTTGTGTGTCAGTTGAACCTTGGTTTCCACCTTGTTCACATTCTGACCACCGGCTCCTCCAGATCGAGAAGTATGCAACTCTATATCAGATGGATTGATTTCAATTTGAATAGTGTCATCAACTACAGGGTAGACATAAACCGAAGCAAATGAAGTATGTCTTCTTCCTCCACTATCGAATGGAGAAATTCTCACCAAGCGATGAACTCCATTCTCCGATTTTAAGTAACCGTAAGCCAAGGGCCCTTCAAATTCTAGTGTGACAGATTTGACGCCAGCCACATCTCCTGCTTGATAGTCAACTTCTTTTACCTTGTATCCATTAGCTTCACCCCACATGATGTACATACGCATTAGGATGCCTGCCCAATCATTGCTTTCTGTTCCTCCTGCACCTGGAGTAATCTGTAGCATTGCGGAAAGTTGGTCTTCCTCCTCTCCTAGCATCTTCTTCAACTCTAATTCTTCAAGTTGTTTTAGCGCCTTATCATATTCGGTTTGAACTTCCTCATCTGAGGCTTCTCCTTCACTTGCAAACTCATGCAGTGTTTCAACATCTTCCAATGAGGTTTCAACCGCCTCAAAGCTATCTGTCCATGACTTCAAGCCACGGATTTTTTTCATCGTCTTTTCAGCATCTTCTGGATTATTCCAAAAGTCTGGCTGAGCAGTAACAAGTTCTAATTCTTCGAGATTTTTTTTCCTGCCATCATAGTCAAAGATACCCCCTTAGGGCGTTTACTCTGGCTTTCAAATCTTTGAGCTCGTCGTTAGTCATGGAATGTAAAATGAAATTTTATAAGAATGCGAAACTACTAAATTAGAACTGGCCGACCTTTTTAATCCATCCAAATTTATCTTCAATTTTACCCAACTTTATATTGGTCAAAGCATCTAAAATTCTTGTGGAGATCTCTCGGGTTTCTATCGCTGGAAGTTCATAGTCCATTTCTTCATACCCAATAGTTCTAATATGGGAAATGGTGGCAGCTGTGCCTATCCCAAAAGCCTCTGTGAGCGTTCCTTTTTCAATTGCCTCAATGACTTCTGAAATACGGATAGGTCGTTCTTCTACATTAAGACCCCAATCACGCGCTAATGTCAGAGCGCTTTGACGGGTAATTCCATCCAAGATAGAATCACTAGTCGGTGGAGTTAAAAGGGTTCCATTTATGACGAACATAATGTTCATAGTACCAGACTCTTCTATGAATTCATGATCTTGTCCATCAGTCCAAACTAGTTGATGATACCCTTGAGCTTGAGCCTGTCTTGCAGGGTAGAGCGATGCGGCATAGTTTCCGGCTGTTTTAGCACGACCTACTCCGCCTCTTACTGCTCTTGTAAAATGTTTTTCAATTTTCACTTTCACAGGCTCAGAATAATAGCCACCAACTGGTCCTGTCAGGATCATAAATTTATATGTCTCAGAAGGCCTCACTCCAATAAATGGATCAGTAGCAAACTGAAATGGTCTTATATATAATGAAGTACCTTCATCACTTGGCACCCAATCCTGATCTAATTTGATCAGTTGATCAATACCTTCCATGAAAAGTTCAATAGGAACAGGAGGCATGCACATTCTCTCTGCACTTCTTTGGAGTCTCTTTGCGTTTTCCTCAGGTCTAAAAATGAGAATTTCTCCTTCGTCATTTTTGTGTGCTTTCAACCCTTCAAAAATGCTTTGAGCATAATGAAGTGTCGCATTGGCCGGACTTATTGAAAGGTTCTGATAAGGGATAATTTGCAAATTTTTCCACTCTCCATCCTCATAGTCAGCGACAAACATGTGGTCAGAGAAGGTCTTACCAAATGCGAGATTATTAAAGTCTGTTTGAGGAAGTTTGGATGATTGCGTCGGGGTAATTTGAATATCCAAAGTATCTGTCATTCTTAATTGAGTTGCTGTTGAACATCGTTTTCAATCCTTGTTCGGTGACCAAGGGATTTCTGGTGCATTGAGCTGCTGCCCGATTGCGCGCGCAAAGATGAACAAATAATCAGACAATCTGTTCATGAACCTCAAAATCACCTCGTCAACCTCGTCCGAACTGGCTAACGCAATAATGGACCTTTCGGTTCTTCTACAGACTGTTCTACAGACATGAGTCCATGAAACAGTTGGATGCCCTCCGGGCAAAATAAAATTTTTCAAAGGAGGTACTTCTTGATCAAACTTATCAATCCACACTTCTAGTTGGGAAACTTCTACCTCTGATATTTTAGGTAGCTCAAACCCTTTAAAACCAGCCTCGGTAGCTAGAGCGCTACCAATGGTAAATAGATGTTCTTGTATCCAATAAAGTTGTTGTTTGAGACGATTTTCGACCTCAGCATGATCTTTTAAGTAGCCAATGTTTGAATTAAGCTCATCTACATTGCCATAAGCTTCTATTCTTAAATCTGCTTTAGAAACTTTAGAGCCTCCTAAAAGGGAAGTCTTGCCTTTGTCTCCTGTTTTGGTATAAAGTTTTGCACTCATACTGCCAAGTTAGCAGTTCTTACGTTTTTGTTCATTTCATCTGTTTCGACCAGACCATCTCTCATTCTTACTATTCTGTGAGAGTACTCGGCAATATCCTCTTCATGAGTCACCATGATGATGGTGTTTCCTTTATCGTGGAGTTCAGCGAATAAGTCCATGATACTATATGAAGTTTTAGAATCAAGGTTACCAGTTGGTTCATCTGCTAGGATAATGCTTGGGTCATTGACCAATGCTCTAGCAATTGCTACCCTTTGTCTTTGGCCCCCTGATAGTTCATTGGGTTTGTGATGAGCTCTATCTCCTAGCCCTACACCTTCTAATGCTGCAATCGCTCTTTCTTCTCTTTCAGATGAATTGTATCCCGCGTAAACTAGAGGTAATGCTACGTT
>JBGCFL010000041.1:0-2857 GCA_045106975.1 Ekhidna sp.
TTTATAGTTCTTTTTAAGTGCATCAATAGCACCTTCTCTATTGCTCTTCATGAATTCAAGTTCATCAGTTTGTCTCATAATTGGATTGAATTCTCTTAAATTCTGGTCGCTCCAAATAGCTAGATCCACCACTACAGGTGCTAGTGATAATCCTTTTTCAGTTAAATGATAAAGTTTAGTTTTCTTATTTGTTGGATGATTTTTTCTCTCTACAAGTCCATATGACTCCAAGCATTTGAGTTTCAGAGTGAGAATACTTGTAGAAATGGCTTCATCACCATCTGTAAAATCTTTAAATGTTTCCATCCTTTCTATCAGCATCTGCTTGATAATTATCAGCATCCACTTATCTCCTAAAATATCTATAGCTGAAGTAACCGGACAGTCACATCTAAATTCTTGGTTCATAATAATCAAAGATGAAATTTAAATCTGGAATTGCTCTAATTATTACTTCGTATTCCAAAGTAATTATCTATTTTTGCTTCGTAAACAAAAGTAATAAGTTTAAACAACCGAAAAAAATGAGTATAGAGACAATTTCAATTTTGGGGTTAGCCCTATGTTTAGCTCCGGCAGCCGTGCATGCCGTAGAGGTCATCAAGCCCACTTGGGTAAGTTGGGTAGTGAATTTAGTGTTACCCGTGTTTGCACCTGGTTTGCCAAACAAACAGAAGTCTATCAATGAGAGGGAGCAGTTAAGTATGCTAGATGCCGCTATTGCTGCCGCTCCAGAAGCCAAAAAGACTGCTGCTAAAGATTACATTTTTATCCTGCTGTTTGAGCAAAGACAAGGTGCCTTGGCGTTCATTGCCATTTTTGTTGCTTCTATTTATGCAATGGGTTTGCCTTTACCTGAACGACATACTATTCACCTGTTGTTTTTGGTAATGTCTGTACTATTTACATTGGTAAATGCCAATCAAGCAGGGATTCCATTCTTGGGACATCACCCTAGAGTATCCAAAAACGGGCGTAATGTAGGTATTGTGTTTTCTCTTTTTTGGATTGCATCTACAGTACTGAATTATCTAGCATTCAATGCGTCATCGATTTAATTAAAATTTTTGAATGTCTCAATAATGAAAAATGTAATCATCACGGGAAGATGTGTCAAATCACAAGGGTTTTGGTTCTTGTGATTTTTTTTGATTACTGAGTTTCTCAAATTGTCTAAAACGGTTTGGCTATACGCAGTATCCCGAAGGGTATTGCGTATAGCTGTTGTTGTAGCAAGTTATTTTTTTATTCTTTCATTAATCAGTTTGACATAATCCTTTCTGTTTTCAAGTTCGGGGAAATGTCCACAACTATTAAATTCGATAATCTCACAGTTTTTAATATGTTCCTTAATGGAGTTTTTGTCTGTTTCTCTATGTGTAAAGTCCATTGAACCCCAAACTAAAGTAGTCGGAACTCCTATTAGGTTTAGTTCTGATTTTTTGTCCTTATTTAATCCTTGAACTAAAGATGAAAGGCAAAAACAACCACCTTTTTCGATAGATGTTTTAGCTGTCTGCACATAGTTATGACTTGATCCGTAGTTTTTAGGCAAAGAATATTTATACCAAACATCGGCAAGTTTCTTAGCAAGAATAGCATTTGTTAATTGCCCTATTAAAGGTATTTTGAGCAGATTAGGAATTGATTTTTCAGTCCATTTTATAATAGAATCAATGGAAGGTGTTTGCGATAAAAAAATATGATTGAATTTTTCAGGATTATGAATGGCTGCTTTGATAGCATAGTAACCATTCGAACAGGAAAAAAGCAAAGACACTTTACTGAGTCTAAGGCTATCCATTACCTGTAATAATAAGTTTGAGCCATTCGAAAAAGAGTAATCATATTCTTTATTTGGAAATGAAAATCCTAATCCTGGATATTCAAAACATATTACGCGATAATCTTTGGCTAAATCATTTATAAGAGGAATTTGATGTTCAATAACATTGGGACCATCAGGAACATTAATGATAATTGGTAAATTTCCTTTTGTATCCAAAACTCTAATCCTTCCATAATCAGTGTCCAAATAGAAAAAGCCATCACCAATTTGTGGAAGCGACTTCCATGAAAATCTTAAGGTGTCTATGAATTGTCCTGTCATTTTCTAATTTGCTACAACGTCTAACTCGTATGTTAGAGGCGTCAAATTTAAATGACTAAAGTAGCTATTAGATTTGATAAAAAGTATAGAAGAGATAGGATGTAGAGTCTAGCTTGATAGGATTTTTTCGATATCGCATGTTAGGAATTTCACCTATCTCTTATTTCTCAAAAGAGCTTGAACAAGTACCTGGGTCAGTGAGGAGCTAGACCGTATCAAAAACGAGCAAAAGTGTCTTTGAGAGTTATTAAAAAGATTATTTATGGAATCGATGATTATTCGTCAGTCAGTGGGTATTGATATAGCCAAGGACGATTTTAAAGTTTGTTATGGCTGTGTAAATGATAAAATGGAACAGCGTATTATATCTGAAGCTAGCTTTGATAATAGTCCAGAGGGTATGGATTCATTGGTTTTGTGGCTGTCAGAAGTATTAGTTTCACCCAATGATTTGCAAGTAATAATGGAGGCTACAGGAGTATACCATGAGGCACTATGTCATTTTCTATATGATCAAGGTTTTAATGTCAGTGTTATGCCCTCAGGGCGAGTGAAAAAGTACGCCGAAAGCTTACAACAGCGGTCAAAAACTGACTTGCTGGATGCAAAGATGCTTTGTATGTTGGGTTTGGAACGTTCATTAGATCTTTGGAAACCAGCCAGAAAAGAACTTCAAGATTTGAAGAACTTATCTCGAGAAAGAGGTCAATTAGTGAAAGAACAAAGCGCTCTGAAATGTAAACTACA
>JBGCFL010000042.1:0-71303 GCA_045106975.1 Ekhidna sp.
TTAGCACAAACGCCCTATGTTTTTTATGCCTTGTTAGCAATAGTAATTTTATTTTTTCAGATATAATACAAGGTTAGAATAATCAATAATTGCCTTATTGACAGTCAAAATATCTGCGCCAATTACTCCATCTATTTTTTCCAATCCCATACTTTCAAAAGCATTATTTACGTGGTCTAAATTCATTAACATTAGGTTAATTTCTTTCAACTCTAATTTTTCGATTTTTAAGTTATTTTTTTCAGAATTTTGCATTTGCATTCCTGTTCCACCAGCCCCAGTTGCTTGTTCTTTGGATTCCTTTGTCTGCATATGAAATTTTTCTTTATTCTTTTCTTCTATTACGGTAGCACCAGCACCAGTATCTAGAATAAAATTTCCATTAACTCCATTAAGTTTTCCAAAAATATGCAAATGCCCCGATGACATCTTTTTTAATTCTAATTTCACATAATCATCTTTAGTCAAATAAGATTCTAAATTAAATTTTTGATTTTCTGTTTGCTTTTCGTTTTTGATATTGGTTTTACAAGAACTAAAAATTAGAATGCTGGTTAGTACGCTAATTAATATTTTTGTTTTTTTCATAATGTTATGTTGTAATATTTGTGCAAATTTGTTTAATAGTATGAACCTTTTAAGTTAACCAATGTTAGCTAGTGTTAATTCTTGCTAACTATAACGTAAAAGGAATTATTGCTAAAAATATCTAAATCTTATCATAAAGCTGTCATTCAATGTTTTAATAGTTTTTTAAAACGTTCAATAAACGTTTTTTAAACGTATAGTTACGTATAAAAACGTTTAATAATACGGTTGCATTTTCTGTAACTTGGAAGAAGTGCTTAATTATTACAATCATCTTCCTATCCCCAAGGTTTAAATTTTCTCGAACCTGCAATCTATTTATTTCGTGAGGACACGAATAGGGCAGAAGACGTTTTAAAGAAATAGTTAGTGCTATTCTTTGCAACAAAAAAGCCCAAGTCTTACAACTCGGGCTTTGATTCAGTAAAAGGAAATCTATTTACTTCACTAACAGCTTTCTAGAAGGAGCAAACTTGGTCAAGTTTATTCCTTTTACTGCTGCTTTGTATTCCTCCATTGTAGGTGTTCTTCCTAGTGCTGTAGAAAGTACCACTACTGGAGTAGATGAAAGCAATGACTCTCCTTTTTTCTCCGTTGAATCCTTTACTACTCTTCCCTGGAATAGACGAGTAGATGTAGCCATTACTGTATCGCCAGGTGCTGCCTTTTCTTGGTTACCCATGCAAAGATTACAGCCTGGTCTTTCTAGGTAAAGCATGTTCTCATAAGATGTTCGAGCAGCTCCCTTCGGTGCATCGTCATCAAATTCAAAACCAGAGTATTTTTGCAATACTTCCCAGTCGCCTTCGGCTTTTAGTTCGTCTACTATGTTGTAAGTAGGAGGAGCTACCACCAAAGGAGCTTTGAACTCTACCTTTCCCTTCTGCTCTTCTATGTTCTTTAGCATCTGCGCAAGAATCTTCATATCGCCTTTGTGCACCATGCAAGAACCTACAAATCCTAAATCTACTTTTTTGTCTCCTCCATAGTAAGACAATGGTCGGATAGTGTCGTGCGTATATCGCTTAGAAACATCCTCATTGTTTACATCAGGGTCTGCAATCATTGGTTCTGCAACTACATCTAAGTCAATCTCTACCTCAGCATAGTATTTAGCATTAGCATCTGGAGTCAATGCTGGTTTCTCACCAGATTTAATTTCTCCAATTCTCTTATTGGCAATATCGATCAAACCTTGAAGCACTTGCTTCTTGTTGTCCATGCCTTTTTCAATCATGATCTGGATTCTGCCTTTGGCAATCTCCAATGATTCAATAAGGGTTTCATCTTCTGAAATACAGATAGATGCTTTTGCTTTCATTTCAGCTGTCCAGTCAGTGAATGTAAAGGCTTGATCAGCGGTGAGTGTACCAAGGTGCACCTCGATGATTCTTCCTTGGAATACATTCTCTCCGCCGAACTGCTTTAGCATTTGTTGCTGTGTAGCGTGTACTACATCACGGAAGTCCATGTAGTCTTCCATTTCTCCTTTGAAAGTTACTTTCACCGATTCAGGGATCGGCATGGAAGCTTCACCAGTAGCCAGAGCCAGAGCAACTGTTCCTGAGTCAGCACCAAAAGCAACTCCTTTGGACATTCTTGTGTGAGAATCACCACCAATGATAATTGCCCAATCGTCAATCGTAATATCGTTGAGTACTTTATGAATGACATCTGTCATGGCATGGTATTCGCCTTTTGGATCACGCGCTGTAATCAATCCAAAGTCATTCATGAATTTCATCAATTTTGGAATATTGGCTTGCGCCTTGTTATCCCAAACGGATGCCGTATGACAACCAGACTGATAAGCCCCATCTACAATGGGCGAGATAACGGTTGCTGCCATGGCTTCTAGTTCTTGAGAGGTCATCAGCCCAGTGGTATCCTGCGATCCTACGATGTTTACTTCTACGCGTACATCAGAACCTGCATGCAATGTTTTGCCAGGTGTAGTACCAACTGCATTCTTATTAAAAATTTTCTCAACGGCAGTCAATCCTTGCCCGTCATTGGAAATTTCTTTCGAAGCGGCAAAAACAGTAGGAGCTTCAATGCCCAATGTCTGAGCAGCGAACGTTTGGATTTTCTTGCCAAAAACAATGGCATATGATCCACCTGCTTTAATGAACTCCACTTTTTGAGGAGTCAATGAAGAAGAGATGTCCATCAATTCTTCGTCTCCTTTATAGAGTTTTTTCTTTTTCGTGTTGATAGTGAGAACAGTGCCTGTTTCTACAGAATAGGTCTGCTCTAACACCGGATCGCCATTTCCATCCACGACAGTCTTACCTTCTGAGTCCGTCTTCTTCACCCAGTTTTTCAGATCTACTCCTATTCCTCCTGTTACGCCAACAGTGGTTAAGAAAATAGGAGAGATGCCATTGGTGCCGGCTATGATTGGTGCAATGTTGATGAAAGGAACATATGGACTTGCTTGAATACCTGTCCAAAGAGCCACGTTGTTTACTCCAGACATCCTTGAAGAACCTACGCCCATGGTTCCTTTTTCAGCGATGAGCATGACACGTTTGTCAGGATGCTTTTCTTTCAAAGTAGAAAGAGATGCTTGCATTTCCTTGTTGTGTTCGAAAATGCACTGCCCGTGCAATTCACGATCAGAGCGAGAGTGGGCATCACCACCTGGAGAAAGTAAGTCTGTAGAGATATCTCCTACACCTGCGATGAAAGTAACAATGTCTATTTCTTCTTCTACATCAGGAAGTTGAGTGAAGAACTCCGCTTTCGCGTAGCTTTCTAAAATATTTTTAGCGATTGTGTTACCCGCTTTGTATGCGTCAGCTAATCGAGAGGTGTCAGCTTCATAAAGGAATACTTGCCCTTTCAAGACTTTCGCTGCTTCTTCTGCAGTCGATGTATTTTCACCCAAAGCCAAATCGAGTAATACCTCAATGGAAGGACCACCTTTCATATGTGATAGCAACTCGAAAGCGAATGTTGGGGTGATTTCATCCAATACAGATTCACCAAGAATAATTGCTTTAAGAAACTTAGCTTTTACACCTGCAGCACTTGTAGTGCCAGGAATGGTATTGTAAATGAAGAATTTTAGTGAGTCTGCTCTGTTGGCATGATCAGCATCTTTGATTTGATCAATGATTACACTGAGTAACTCAGCATCTTCGATAGGCTTTGGATGAAGTCCTTGTGCTTTTCTTTCTTCGATTTCCTTGATGTAATCGCTGTATGTATTCATAGACGGTTATATAATTAAAGTCAGACTTTTTTAAAAACTGGAGCGCAAAGATAACTGATATCAACGAAGTGGAAATATACAATTTTTGGCATTTTTCACAATTCTCATAAGAGATTCAAAGGATGATAAAGTCACTATTGAATTTATTATAAGTCTTATGTTTTCACATGATTTAACAAGGGTTAACTGTTCTTGTTCGGACGTTTAAATAGGTTTGCTAAAAAATAGGACAATGAAAAGAGTAATTCTCTCTCTAGTGTTATGTTTTCCCATTCTTTTGATGGCTCAAATCTCCAAAGAAGAAGTCATTCCTAAACTAAAATCTTATGTTGCTGATTTAGAGAGGTTAGGAAATGCAGGTCAATTGCTAGTTTCTATAAATGGTGAGGTTTGGAGTGAGGGGTATGGGTTAGCCGACAGAGAGCGACAAGAAAAATTCACTAACGAGACCATCTCAGGTACGGGATCTATTACCAAACAATTTACGGGTGCAGCTATCCTCAAACTGGAAATGATGGGTAAACTATCAGTTGATGATTTGCTTTCTGATCATTTTGAGAATGTGCCTGAGGATAAATCAGGAATTTCTTTACATCATTTGTTGACCCACTCTGCCGGGTTTCCTGGCGCTATTGGAGACGATTACCAAGCCATTTCTGCAGAAGAATTTATTAATCTAGCAATGAAGACTCCTTTACTTTTTGAGGAAGGAGATCGTTTTGAATACAGCAATGTAGGATATAGTATTTTGGCAATTTTGATTGAAAAGCTTTCAGAGAAAACGTATGAACAGTTCCTTAGAGATGAATTGTTTAAGCCGGCGGGTATGTGGGGCACTGGTTATGTGTTGCCAGAATGGACAGCAAAGAAAATGGCGGTAGGGTATAGGAAAGAGAAGAATTGGGGGCAATTGAATGAAAAGAACTGGGGAGAAGAAGGGCCGTATTGGCATTTGAAAGGGAATGGAGGTATTCTGTCAACACCAGCAGATATGCTAAGATGGCATCAGGCGCTGAGGGGAGATGAGATTTTGTCTGAAGCAGCAAAGAAGAAGTATTATGAAAAGCACATTGCTGAAGGACCAGATGCTCAAAGCTTTTACGGTTACGGATGGGCTATTTTTCCTACTCCAAGAGGAACTAAACTGGTTACTCACAATGGAGGAAACGGGATTTTCTTAGCTGATTTCTTAAGGTATGAAGAAGAGGAGGTAGTCATTTATTATACGACCAATTCAGTCAATCCTCAAAATAGAGATGTAGCATGGGAGGTAGCTCAAATGATATTTGATCCTGAGTATCAGGCTTCTGCCGAGGAGGCGATCTTAGCTCCACTTTCAACAGCACAACAAGATGTGGTAGATGGTTTTAGAAAAATGTTAGAGGGATTCGATGATCAATCCATTGATGATTTTGTGAATGGTTATTTTGATCAATCCATGATAGATATGGCTTCTATGGGACAGCATAGAAAGATTCTGGGAAGCATGCGTGAAGATTTGAAGAATGCTACTTTTAAGAGTGCTGGCGCAGCTAGTGAAGAAATGAATGTTGAATTTAAAACGCCAGAGGGCCTTTTGTCAGTACTTCTCGTAGTGCTGAATGGAAAGGTTACTGGAATGGGAGTGGAGGATTAGAGTTTCAAGTGAGTAATTTAATTTTGAGGTATTAACTGGGTCATCGGACGAATTATTGAGATGCTTACAAACCTTAAATTGTTGAAAAGAATTTTTCTTTTTCTTTCTTTCTCGCCACTTTTCCTTACTGCTCAAATCCACGAGAGTGACTCAGTGAAGCTAAAGGCCGAATTGTCGTTAACTGGGTTTTTACAAGATGGGAATGTAGAAACTAAGATATTCAGAGCACAAACGGATGTTAGTTACCAGCCATGGAAGAAGTGGGTATTCAAAACCAAGAATTCTTACGTATATCAGGCGTTTGGGGGGACTAAAGCTGATGAGGATATTTTGAGTCTCAATTTTTTATATTTCAATCCACACAGAAAACTGTATCCTTTGGTATTGGGATTTGTAAGTACGAATTTCAGGAGAGAGATAGCTCTACGTTCTCTTTTTGGAGCAGGTGTGACTTATCAAATACTGCAGAGTAAGGATAACTGGCTCAAGGTTTCGATTTCAAGTGAGTATGAACAAACAGACTTTAATGAATTTAATTTCAACGAATCATTTTATGACGGAAGTCAGTCAATTAATACTTTTAGGGGTACTATTTGGGTAAACGGGAGCTATCAGTTTTTTAATAAAAAACTCATCTTAACACATGAAAGCTACATTCAGCCATCTCTTCAACGTGCCGACAATTACAGATGGCAAGCAGATCTTGGGCTTGAATTCCCAATATGGAAATTCCTAAATTTTAAAGTAAGCTATCGACAGACATTTGAGAGTATTGTCATTGAAAACCAAAAGCAAGAAGACAAGTTTCTGACTTTTGGTCTGAGTTTGAAAAGCTATTAATCATCATAAAAAAGGATTCCTTAAATCCTACTCTGATAAGTATATAGCTCAAAGTAGCGTCCTTCTTTTGCAATTAATTCATCATGCGTTCCTCTCTCTACAATTTGTCCATCCTCAATAACTAAAATCTGATTGGCTTTTCGGATCGTGCTTAATCTATGTGCGATGACAAAAGTGGTTCGGTCTTGCATCAAACCATCTAAACTTTTCTGAATGAAAGTTTCACTTTCGGTATCCAAATTAGAAGTGGCCTCATCTAAGATGATCACTTTAGGGTTGGCAAGTAATGCACGAGCAATGGAAATTCGCTGTTTCTGTCCTCCAGAGAGCTTCACGCCACGCTCTCCAATGACTGTTTCCAGTCCATCATCAAATCGATCTGTAAACTCATTTACATAAGCTCCATTTACCGCATCTTGAAGTTCTTGTTCAGTAGCATCAGGTCTAGGGAAAAGAATGTTTTCTCTAATAGTCCCCTCAAAAAGGAAGTCATCTTGCAAGACAACTCCTAAATGCTTTCTATAACTGGATAAGTTGACTTTTGAGATGTCTTGTCCATCTATTGTGATCAATCCTTTGTCTGTACTTAGAAAAGTAGCAGCTAAACTTGCAGTCGTTGACTTACCAGATCCAGAGCTTCCTACTAAGGCAGTAACCGACCCTGGAGGAGATTTGAAGGAGATGTTTTTAAGTACTTCCTTGCCTTCTTCATAAGCAAAAGAAACGTTGTTGAATTCTATATCTCCATCTACTTTCTCAAGTACGATTGGACGAGCATCCGTCATGTCTTCAGGGTCCATTTTCATGATTTCTTCAGTTCTGTCCAAGCCAGCAAATGCCTCTGTCATCTGACTACCGATGTTGCTCATTTGAACAATCGGTGCAATCATGAATGCGAGTAGTGAAATGAAAGAGATCAACTCGCCAGCTGTGAGATTGTCTTCAATCATGTAGTAGCCGCCCATTGCCAAGATGCCAGCACTAGCAAACCCTATCAAAAAAGTACCAGAACTGGTTACAAATGCTGTGGCAGTCAAACTGGATTTTACATTTTCATACAATCGTCTTGCTCCGTTTTCAAAAGTTTTGTTCTCAGACTCTTCTGCGTTAAATCCTTTAATGACTCTGACGCCATTGAGTGTTTCCGTGAGTCTTCCAGTGACTTCCGCATTTAATTTCCCTCTTTCACGAAAGATAGGGCGTATTCTTCCAAAGGCTTTCATGGCTATAACAGCAAATAGCCCAACGGGAATCAAAGTGAAAATGGTCATGGATGGGCTGATTCTGAGCAATAGAATCAATGCAAGAACAGATGTAATAGTGCCACCGATAAGTTGTACTAGTCCCGTTCCTACTAAATTTCTTACACCCTCTACATCTGACATAATCCGAGAGACAAGGGCGCCAGACTTATTGTTGTCAAAGAAATTGATAGGTAGAGAAAGAATTTTTTTCTGAACTTTTACTCTAAGCTCTGAAATAAGAAACTGAGCTTCTACGCTCAATATTTTTGTCAAAAGGAAAGAGGATACCGCTTGAACGGCCAAGGCAATAACAATAACAATAACAATGAGTTTGAGCATTTCAAAGTCCTTATTTGGCACTGCATCGTCTAGTAAAAACTTGGTTGCAGCGGGAAGCACCAACCCTGCAGGTCTACTTATGACGATGAGGAGAAGTCCAATAAAAAGAGTTTTTCTTCTTGGCCATATGATGTTTTTAAGTGCCCAACCAAAGGTGACGTTTTTGTTTTTGCTCATAATCGCTTCAATACGATAATCATACCCTAAAAAAATACCTGCCAAATAGGCAGGCAAATGGATGATAGTCTTTTAATTACTGATTGCTATCGAGATAGTCTTCTCTCACAGGGGCAAATATGTCCATCAGTTTACAATCAGTAATGGCTATTCCAGAATGTGGAACATTTGATGGAATTACTGCGACCTGACCAGGCTTGAGTCTTTGTGTCTCTCCATTTATAGTTAACTCGTATTCCCCTTCCATTACGTTAGCTATTTGCTCATGGTGATGTGCATGTTCAGGTAGTGGGCTTCCTGCTTTTACATCCCAGAACGCCATTGTCATCTTTTCTGAATGAACGAAACGAACGGTGTATCCAGGTAAAATTTCTTTAGGATTGATGTCGTCAAGGTTTCTGAAAATCATTTCTTTTTGATTGTAGGTTTAGGTTTTAGTGTCTTTATGTAATTCAAACTCATTTCTAAATAAGGAACAAGTTCCTCTATTTTTGCTAGTAAATCCTCTGGAATAACAGCATATCCTCTCATTACTGCCCCATGAGATATAGCTGGTTTTGAATCAAAATTTTTAATAAAAGCCTCTTTCTCTTCTTCTGAAAAACGAATGGCGACATATCCTTCTTTGGCAACAAATGAGTGCATATGACCATTGCAAGAAGTGTACAGCATAGTTTTCCCTTTCAGATCAGTTTCGGGTGTAGCATCTACTAGTTTTTTGTAGAGTTCAATTTTTTTTTTGCAGAAGCTTCGGTTGTCGCCATTAATGGAAGTTAGCAAAAAATGCTAGATCATTCCTTTGTCTTTCAATTCATTATAAATTTCCAAACAAATCCATGCATCTGTAGCTGCATATTTCATTTGTGGTTCAGTCAGCTTATCGTTTTCCCAATTGGATGTTTGCTGATTTTTTGAAATTCTATGTTCTAGAAAAATGGCTGCCAATTTTTTCACTCCAATATGCTTGGAACCCAGCTCTTTTGCAATGTCGTTCATGTCAGTAAATCCTGCTGGATCGTATTCCCTTACTTTTTGCAAGTCTTTTAAATCATCATCTATACTGATTCCCAACTTCAAGAAAGAATCGTCAGACATAAAATCAAACAATGACTCAGGATAGCCCATCTTGTTCATTCTAAAAAGATAGGCATCATTTTCAGTAGATAACTGCACCATAGCAGTGGGATTATACTCACCTTTTTTAAAAGTAGGTTTTTTCTCAGTGTCAAAACCAACTACTGAATATTTTCTCAGTTCTGATATGGCATCATCGCACTCTTCTTCCGTTTCTATCACATGAATTTCACCTTCAAAAGCAAGCAATGGAAACTCTCTGAGTTCTTCTTTGGTCAACGTTTCTGGAATGGGATTAAGCACTTTTCTCGGTCAGTTTTCTGATTTTGTATCCTGTGTAACCTACAAGCATTGTCATGAGTGGACTAATGATATTGAAGAAGCAATATGGGAGGTAAGTGAGTGTACCAACTCCTAAGACGGTAGCATGATATGCTCCACACGTATTCCATGGAATTAATACGGAAGTAACTGTTCCTGAGTCTTCTAGAGTTCTACTTAAGTTTTCAGGAGCAAGTCCTTTTTCTCTATAGGTATCAGCATACATTCTACCAGGCACTACGATGGCCAAGTACTGATCTGATGCAGTCAAGTTGAAAAAGACACAAGTGCCTACTGTGGATGAAATAAGAGAGCCCGTTGAATTAACCATTGAGATAATGGATTGGGCAATTCTCTTCAGCATTCCAGCGCCTTCCATTACACCACCGAAGATCATTGCGGAAAGAATCAACCAAATGGTACCGAGCATCCCAGCCATTCCCGAACCACTCAATAAGCCTTCATCGTCCAAGATGGCATTGCCAGTAGTGAAAGAAATATCTCCAAAAAGAGCTTGCATAGAACCGATGAATCCTTGTGTGAATTTTGGTAGACTATTATTTATGCTATCGTACAATTTGCCGTCAAAACTTGAAGTTGCAGCAACTTCAGCGACTAAGTCAGGTTGAAATATGAGTGCGAAGACAGAGCCAAGGAGCGTTCCGATAAGTAATGCAGGTAAAGCAGGCATCTTCTTAACTATGAGCACAACTACAATAACTGGCACAATGAATAACCAACCAGTAATATTGAATTTTGAATCTATCGCTGCTAAAATGGCATCTTTTCCCGCGATGGCACCATCAGATGAATTGGTAAACCCAATGATTAAAAATATGAGAAGAGCGATGATGATTGAAGGAATGGTAGTCACTGTCATGTATCTGATGTGTGTGAACAAATCGGTTCCTGCCATTGCTGGAGCTAAGTTTGTAGTATCAGAAAGAGGTGACATTTTATCTCCAAAATAAGCTCCAGACAGAATTGCACCAGCAACTAAGCCTTCCGAGATACCTAAAGCTTGCCCAATTCCTATCAATGCAATACCCACTGTGGCAGAGGTAGTCCAAGAACTACCAGTAGCTATGGAGACGATTGAACAAACAATACATGCAGCAACTAAAAAAATGGTTGGATTGAGAATCTGTAGGCCATAATAGATCATAGCGGGAACCACACCACTAAGCATCCATGATCCTGCTAAAGCTCCTATCATTAAAAGGATAAGAATAGATGCCATTGCTGAGCTAATGCTCTTTACAATACCATCTTGAATTTCCTGCCAAGAATAACCAATCTTAATGGCCATTAAAGCCGCAGCTCCAGCGGATAAAATCAATACTATTTGATTGGATCCGCCCAGTGCTTCACTTCCAAAAATTCCTACATTAATTGATAATAGTAGGATGAGGAAAAAAATGGGTATTAAGGACTGTAATAAAGTAGGTTCGCTCTTTGTAGTCATTTTCTTGCTTTGCTAATTCTCGAAAATAGAACTTTTTCAATTAGCAGAATGACAAACAAGAAATAAACCTCAAGATGCCAGCTTTAAATAGGAGGTAACACCCGTATTTACATTCGCTTTTAGTGCATTTAGAATATTGTATAGTCCAAAAAATGTCCTGTTGAAATAGATAAAATGTCTTGAACCTCTGGCCTGGAGCTTACTCATTTCTGGGTCTTTAGCAATTCTATCTCCCATCTCATAGATTTCTTTGAAATAATCATCGTCTCCAAAATCAAAGCTCTCATCATTGAATGGACGTGATAGCAGACGAATAAGCTCCGTAAACATTTTTGTTACGATGGCTTTTTCTTTCTCCGTATCTTTTGACGTGATAATCTCCAATTCTAAGAATAGTTTGTCTACCAGATCCGGTTGATCTAGGGATTCAGTTTTGGCTAATTCAAAATAAGCATTGTAAAAATCTGACGGAATGTGTTTTATGCATCCAAAATCAATTACACCAAGATCGTTCTTATTATCAATGATGAAATTTCCTGGATGAGGGTCAGCATGCATCATTCTCATTTCGTGCATTTGGTGCATATAGAAATTCCATAAAATCTGCCCTAGTCGATCTCTGCTCTCCTGAGACTGTTCTTTTTTCATCCATGATCCTATAGGCTCACCGTCTAACCAGCTCATGGTAAGAATTTGCTTTGAACTAAGCTCAGGAAAATAGGTAGGAAAAAAAGTGCCTTCTACTCCATCACACTGTTTTGCAAACTCCATTGACTGAGTCAATTCCAATTGGTAGTTGGCTTCTTCAAGAAGCTTTTCTTCTACTTCCTTCAAATAGGGTTCTACATCTTTTGACTTTACCTTCATTAGCTTCAGAGCAAAAGGTTTAGCTAATGCTAAGTCGCTTTTAATGCTATTCCCAACCCCAGGATATTGGACTTTCACTGCCAGTTGCTGATCTCCTTTGGTTGCCTTGTGTACTTGTCCCATGGAGGCAGCATTGCTTGCCGTTTTTGAAAACGTATCAAAAAGCTCGCTCGTATCTTTCCCTAAGTTTTCCCTAAATGTCTTTTTTACCAATGGGTAGGATAGAGGAGGTGCGCTATACTGTGCCATTGAAAACTTGTCAGAATAAGCTTTTGGTAAAACATTCTGATCCATACTCAGTAGCTGAGCCATTTTCAATGCACTTCCCTTTAATTCACTTAATGATCCATAGATGTCTTCAGCATTGTCTTTGTCTAGCTCTTCCTGATCCAACTTGCCTTTGATAGCAGCTTTCCCATAAGCTTTCACATAATTGACACCCACTTTTGCACCTGTGCTTACAAACTTGCTAGCACGTTTTACTTTACCTATTGGTATTCTATCTAATTCTTCACTCATGCTGCAGATGGTTTTGAGAACCCCATTTTTTGTAAAAAAAACTTACCTAAATCCACTACTGATTCCATGGCAGGAAGATGACCTAAATCGAAAAATGTTCTCGTCGATTTTTCAATAAATGCATCAGTATCTTCAGCCGCTTCTGAATCATCTTTAATCCAGAAATAGATCATGGTTGTACTGTGTTTCCAAAGTGCTTTTCTATAGGCAGATTGGGCAAATCCTTGTCCCTTTTCAGGAATAAATCGAGGAGGCGTTACCCACTCAATTTTAGAATTATCAATTGTTTTACAAGTATGAATTAAGAATTTAGGAAGAGAAAAATCTTTTTTATGTAGAAGTCTATATTGTATGTAAGATCTATCATTCTTTATTACTTCTAATAATGTGTACAGGAAAGAAAGATGTTTTTCTCGTTCATCCATGCTTTCAAAATCACCATCTTTTATCAGTACATCAAGTGTATTCTGGTAATAGTCTGTCCAAATAGTCTCCTCCACTTTTTGTAGAGATCCGAAGTGTTCAAAGAATGAAGCTTCTGTTATTTTCAAATACTTTGTGAGAATTCGAACTGTTTCAGGAAATTTTGCTTCAGATAGCAAATAATCTTGAAAGCCTAGTTTGATGGATGATTTTGAGACTGCTTTTTTTGCCATGGTCTTTAAAAGTTTACAATTAAGAAACCTCAAAACAGGGTCAATAGTTTTAGAAACAAGATGTTTTTTTGTGATTTCAATATTCTTTGAAATAATTAAGGTCATCTGAGATTATTTAGTTGTCATTTCAGGTTTAATGCCCCATCTTTAAAGTATGCACCACCATTTCTTAGCCTGTCTTTTATTTCTTTTGGTACCATTGATTGGTACTCCCAATTCTTCTTGGGATCAAGCCGCAAAAACTAAATCCGCTAGTTTGAACTTGCATTGGTACACATCAAAACCGTTCATTTATGAAGGTAGTGATGGCAATCTCGCAGGAATTGAATTTGAAATTGTCACCTTGTTTCGACAATTCGTCAAGGAGAAACATGGCATTGATTTGGAACTCAATTGGATAAACGCATCCAATTTTGGGAGTATTTTAGAACAAGGACTAGATACGCTTAATAATAATTCTTTAGGCGTTTCTGCACTATCCATTACAGATGCAAGGCTTAAAAAATATCGATTCTCTAAATCCTATCTTCAAGATGTAACTGTGTTGGTCTCTAGTAAGGGAACGCCCATCGTGAGTTCATTTGCTCAGATGAATGATATGATGAAGAAAATGGATGCGGTTACTGTGGAAAAGAGTAAATATGAAAAATTTCTCGATGACATAAAAAACCAAATGAATGTTGATTTTGATATCAACTACATAGACAGTGAACAAAATATTTTAGAAGAAATCAATAACTACGAGAACAAATTTGCATTCATTGATTTACCAGTTTACTTAATGTTGATTGAAAGTGGAGGAGAAGTTACTAGACAAAATTTCTTCACGGTAAAAGGGCAGGGGTATGTTTTTTTAGCCCCTATAAATAGTGATTGGATTGATCCTTTTAATGATTTTATGGATCAAAGAAGTCGTGAAATTGATATGATTATCTCATCTTATCTTGGAGATGAACTTCATGATTTTATTAAAAATTTAGATGCTGGAGATGGGTTGGATGATTCAATTCTAACAAAAGAGAAGGAACTACAAAAGGCTCTTAGTACAAATGAGAACCTGAGTCTTGAGAAAAGGAAGTTGATTAATAATGTCCTAATCATCGGAGTGTTAGGAGGGCTTTTCATATTAGCGATTCTTGGATTTTTGTTCTACAAAAGAAATAAGTCTAGCAAGGTTTTGTTGGAGCAACAAGAGCAAATTGAGGAACGCGAGCAAGACATAGAGTTAAAGAATGAACAACTACTGATAAGAAATTCTCAGCTGGTTCTTCTGAATGAGGAGAAAAATAATCTTCTTAGAATATTAGCACATGATCTCAGGTCTCCACTCAATCAAATTATTGGTTTCGCTGGTATACTAGAAGAAACGAAATCCAAACTGAGCAAGGATGAAAAATTCATGATTGATCAGGTTGGGAAGAGCGCTGTGCATATCAACGAGATGGTGACCAAAATTTTGGACGTTGATGGGGTAGAGGGTTCTCGTTTGAAAATAATGAGGGAAAGACTTGATGTTAGGGAAATATTTAAGGAGATAGCCTCTAGATATACCGCTCAAGCTAACAATAAGAATATCAATATTGAATTGGTGCAATGTGATAAATGGTTCTCCATTTGGACGGATCATCTACTGCTCACTCTTTCTTTAGAAAATCTTGTTTCAAACGCTGTTAAATTTTCTCCTTCAAAAACAACGATTAGACTGGAGACTCAATGTGAGTATGATCATGTTGTGTTCAAAATTTCAGATCAAGGTCCAGGGTTTACAGAGGAGGATAAAAAAAATATATTCAACCGTTTTCAAAGGTTGAGTGCTAAACCGACAGGTAATGAGACATCAACAGGTCTCGGTCTTTCGATTGTTAAAAAGTATGTTTCTGACCTCAAAGGTGAAATTTGGTTGGAATCTGAAGAAGGGAAGGGGAGCACTTTCTACATTAAGCTCAGCGCTTAAGCCAATTGTCTATTACAGACTAGGTTAATCGTCTTATTGGAGTAATATTACATATCAATTAAACCTAACAATTATGTTGAAGAAAATTTTAATGGGATTAGGAGTAGTGATACTTCTATTTATTTTATGGGTCGTTTATGGTCTGTTTATTGCAGAACCTGCAAGTCCACCAGATACTGTCTCCTATTCTGATATGGGAATAGATATTTCGGTTGACTATAGTAGACCCTATAGAAAAGGGCGTGATCTTTTTGAAGGAGCAGAGCCATTACAGCCTTTTGGAGAGTATTGGCGATTAGGAGCAAACGATGCTACTGAGATTGAAATTAGTTCTGATGTGAATTTTGGAGGGGAGGAGCTTAAAGCAGGAAGGTATAGAATGTATGCAGTCCCAGGTAAAGACGCTTTCAAGATTGTCTTAAACTCTGAATTGGATGTGTTTTTTGGTGTTGCAGAAGCGGATCCCGAACTGGATGTACTATCCGTAAATGCTCCAGTGACTATGAAAGGTGAAAATACGGAACAGTTTACCATTAGTTTCACGAGTGATTCTACAGCCATTCAAATGAACTTTGATTGGGGTAATACTTCTTTCATTTTACCAATTTCTAATCAATAAGATTGATGAAAAAGTGGGTTCTTATTCCTGTTTCTATTCTGATTTTCCTAGGACTGACCTATTGGATCATAGGAAAAATTCAGTATCGATTGAATGTGATGGATGTCGAGGAATATGAACCCATTTCTACTTTAAAAGTACCAGAGACTTTTCTTACTAAAGCTAAATTTCCATTTGTGGATGTACATAATCACCAATGGACTATGCCAATTCAAGATTTAGACAAATTGGTATTGGAGATGGATTCTCTCAATATGGGTGTAATGGTAAATCTCAGCGGTTTTAGAGGTAAATATTTAGAGTGGTCATTGGATAATGTGAATGAAAAGCACTCTGACCGTTTTGCTCTTTTTTTGAATATCAATTTTGAGAATTTAGATGACCAAGGTTGGCCAGAAGAACCACTAAAGATGCTTGAAGATGCGGTTGATCAGGGTGTAAAAGGGTTGAAAATATATAAAGGATTAGGATTGACAGATGTTGATAATGAGGGAAATAGAATAGCGGTTGATGATGAACGATTAGATCCTATTTGGGCTAAATGCGGTGAGTTAGGAATACCTATTTTGATACATTCAGGAGAGCCTAGCTCTTTTTGGAAAGAGAAGGACAAAAACAATGAACGATGGTTGGAACTAAAGCAGTATCCAAGCCGCTACAGAGATCCTGAAAAGCTGCCTTCCTTTGAAGAGATCATGGCTGAACAGCACAATGTCTTTCGAAAACATCCTAATACGACATTCATAAATGCCCATCTTGGCTGGTTCGGAAATGACCTTAGCAGGTTAGGAGAGTTGTTCGATGAAATGCCCAATGTCTATACAGAACTTGGAGCTGTAATCGCTGAGTTAGGCCGTCAACCAAGATTTGCTAGAGCATGGATTATTAAATATCAAGACAGAGTGATGATGGGGAAGGATAGCTACAAAATGGAGGAGTACTATACTTATTTCAGAATTTTGGAAACAGCTGATGAGTATTTCGATTACTATCGAAAACGCCATGCTCATTGGAAAATGTATGGGCTTGATTTGCCCGACTCAGTATTGAAAAAAGTATATTATAAAAATGCACTGAATGTCATCCCAGGATTGGATGCTTCATTGTTTGAGAATTAAATTCTCATTCTCATTTCAACCAAATTCTTAGAATATCCAGCTTTTTCGTAAGCTTTTATCGCTGAATCATTTTGATCATATACTTCAAGTCTTATTTCATTCAGACCCTGTTTTCTTGACCAAGAGATTAGTGCCTCGTTTATTACTTTATTAACTCCTTTTCCTCTGTGTTTAGGCTGGACAAACATGAAGCCGATGTAACCAAATCGGTCATGATTCAAGTATGGCTTTGCCTTTAGCACTTTAACATAACCGGAACCAATTATTTCATTATCAATAATCGCAACAATAACCTCTGAATCGAATGAGCTGATCAGTTTGTTAAGATCATAATAACTAATGGGATCTTCTTTTAAGGTTGGATCCATTGGTCTTTCGTAATCTATGATCCCTTGTTCAAATTCAATAAGGATTGGAAGATCATCAAGTGTTGCAGATCTTGTGTTAATTTGACTCATCCTTACTTTCTTTTCTTGAATCTCTTTTTTGAGCTTGCTCTTCTCTGGTCAAAAATGTCCATGCAACTATGCGACTTGATTTGTTCCCTTGCCCCATTGGAATCACTTTAATATCTTTTGCTTTTTCGTTTCTCAAAGCGTCTTGCACACCTTTTACATTACTTTGTTTAGAGACTAGAGTAGAGAACCATATGCAGGACTTTCCAAATTTCCTACTTTCTCGAATCATCGTTTTGATGAATTGATTTTCCCCACCTTCACACCAAAGCTCTCCATTCTTTCCTCCGAAATTCAAGACAGGTTCAGTTACTTTTTCTTTATTTAAGTTGTTGAGCTTTCTCAATGTTCCCTTTTGGGCAGCTTCCGCAGAAGAGTGGAATGGTGGATTGCAAATGGTCAAGTCGATGTGCTCTTCCATTCGAATGACACCATAGAAAATGTCTTTAGGGTCGGATTGTAGTCTTAGTTCAATGCAGTTGTCGAGAGTATTGCTTTTGATGATTTTTTCAGCGGCTTCAATAGCTTTAGAATCTATGTCACTTGCAATGAACGACCATCCATATTCCCTGTGACCAATGAACGGATAGATACAATTAGAGCCTGTTCCTATATCCAACACCTTAATTTTCTCACCCTCCAGCATTCGTCCAAAATTGGAAGCGCAAAGTACGTCTGCAATGTGATGAATGTAATCTGCTCTGCCTGGAATAGGCGGCACTAAGTACCCTTCTGGGATGTCCCAATCGGATATATTGTAATGATGTTTTAGTAATGCTTTATTGAGTGTTTTAACCGCGTCTGGATTTGCAAAATCTATGGATTGATCACCGTACTTATTTGGTACTACAAAAGAGCTAAGCTCCGGGGTAGTTTCAATAAGTGCATTTAAATCATAACGTCCTTGATGTTTATTTCTCGGATGAATCTTTGACTGTGCTTTCTTCTTAGTTTTTTTCTCTTGCATCGCATTGCAAAAGTACTCATGTAAATGACCAATTGAAGTTGCTCTTTAGCTAAGTATCTATTGAGACTTACATAATATCAATTATCTTCGCCATGCTCTAGCAATAGCTATACAAATTTGAGAATGTAACCAAAATTGAATTTGTTCGGTGCAAGAAATCAGGCCTCAACATTTGCTTGCAAATGTCCACTCTTCGGAAGGTCAACAGGGGATCATTGACGGTATTGACTGATTCAAAATCTTTCTATAAGAGGTTTGATATAGTTTGCTAGAGCTTTTTATATCCAGAAAAATTCCTGCAAAATCAGCTAATACTCTTTCCGTTCAATCAATTTTGTGTTTATTATTTTAATATCGCTGGATGGACGGTCTTTATCGTTAGTGTCAACTTCGGCAATCTTATCAATAACTTCAAGGCCTTTAACCAACTCGCCAAATACGGTATAGTTTTGATCCAAATGAGGTGTTCCTCCAATAGATTTATACACTTCTCTATGATCTTTAGGAATAATATATGGAGCAGTATTTTCTCTATCTAATTTGACCAATTCAGCTATTTGATCGTTGATGGATTTCAATTCTAGACTATCACTTTCGGAATAGTTTTCATGCAATTCCTTTCTTTGATCGAATAGACTTTTGTTCGTTTCATCTTTTTCTACTCTATTTTGAGCTAGCCATTCATTGATCCTGTTTTCTTGAAAATCAATCAAACTATCCGAAGTGTATACTTTTCCCTGCACAATGTAGAACTGAGTAGAGCTTGAAGCCTTTTCTAGATTTCCATCTCGTGCAGCACCTAAAACCCCTTTCTTGTGGAAAAGGGTTGGGCTAAATTCTGCAGGAACTTTATACGGAAGATCAGCTTCACCCAATTCAGCATCAGGATCACTGCCTATACTTTCTGGATCGCCTGCCTGAACCATGAAGTTTTCAATCACACGGTGAAATAGAATACTATCATAGAAATTATCTTCTACTAGTTTGAGGAAATTATCTCTGTGAAGGGGTGTTTCATCATATAGCCGAAATACCATAGAGCCCATGTCTGTTTCGACTAAAATATCTGGAGTTTGCGAATTTCCCTTTTCAGTAGATACTGTATTACAACTGTTTATGAAAAATAATGCAGAAATAAGAAGGATCGATTGAATGAGAGATTTCATGATTTCAGTGTGTGATTTTTATTCAATAAAAATACCATTATGATTAGAAGAAACCTATTTAAGATTAGTCAATTACAGGATTAGGCGTTCCTTTGAAACAGCCAATATTGTAAGGGAAATCATATGTCCAGTGATAATGATATATGTTAACCATCTCTCCATCCCAAAGAACTGGATGTATATGTCCATGACATTCATCTAAATCAGCTGACCAGAGAAGCTCACCATTTTCGCCGTAAGGACCATAAATCCCAAAACCGTCAATTACATAGCCCATCAAAGCAGAATGCCCTCCTTCATGAGGATGGATATGGTCTTGAAGTTTTTGGGCTGGATAATGATAATGATATGTTTCAGTGCCATCGGAATGTCCACCGTAGCTATCTAATATTTCATGCGCAGCAGCATCGTTTCCTAAGGTAGAAGCACCATGATATATTACGCTACCACTAAGAGAGATCCCAGCAGGTCCATAGGTAACACAGCTTGGGTCGTCAGACACTGATGGTGTTTCAGGAAATTCAAATAGAATATTTCTTGCTTTTATCTCATTGGTATTGCGATCGTATTGAAATGCGATACTGTTGGGGTCAATAGGGAAAACCCCCGTCGGGTGATCAGGAAGAGCATTACCTGTAATTAAGCGTTTACCATTACCATCAAGCATGATTTCAAATTCACTCATCCAAGTAAGGTTGCCTTCTACTTGTGGTTTTCTGGTGTAATCCCAAGTTCCGTCCTCATTTGTCCAATCTGTAGCATTTGAATTACCTGCACCATCTGGAGGTACTCCACAAAGCCAAAGTGATTCAAAATCAGGACCTAGATCACCACGATCTCTTCTAAGGATACTTGTTCCTCCAAATGGGAGGCTAGTTAAATCCACTATTTCTGTTTCAGGATCTTCGACAATGGGATCATCACTTTCAGAATCTTTGCAGCTCATGACCGTAGAAAGGAGCAACATGATGGATATTAGGATGAATGATTGAAGACTTAGTATTAGGCTTTTAGACATAGTTGTTTTTTTATTATACACTTAGATGTATCGAAGAACAAAAGGTTTAATCATTCATCTGAAATTTCTATCTTTTTTTAAATCTACGTGAATTAGGGTTAAGAAAGAATGGAATTCAGTTTGGTTATATATGAATATAAAAAAACCCAAAATGAATATAAATCCATTTTGGGTTTGATCCATTAAAGGGAGATTGAATTATTCCTGTAATCCGGGAATTGATATCATTTCATCTGATTCCGCTTCATAATCAATGCCTTCCATTTCGAAACCAAAGAGATTGAAGAAGTCGGTTCTGTATCCTTTTAAGTCACCAATAGATCCAAGAGCTTCGGTACTGCTCTGAGACCAAAGTTCCGCTACCTTGGCTTGAATATCATCTCGCATTTCCCAATCATCAACTCTTATTCTTCCTTTTTCATCAGTCGGGACTTCTTCGCCAGTATACATTCTCTCCGAGAAAAGTCTTTGTATTTGCTCTATACAACCTTCATGTATGCCTTCATCTTTCATTATTTTGTACAGAAGAGAAATGTATAAAGGAATAACTGGAATAGCAGAGCTTGCTTGTGTAACTAGTGCCTTATTCACAGAGACATATGCTTTTCCTTTTATATCCTTTAGCTTATCTGTGATCTTGAATGCAGTTGCTTCTAAATCATCTTTAGCATATCCTATTGTCCCCTTTCTGTACACAGCCTCTGTAAGTGATGGTCCGATATATGAATAAGCAACTGTTTGTGCATTTTCAGCAAGAAGCCCTTCTTTTTGTAATGCATCCATCCACATAGCCCAGTCTTCACCGCCCATTACAGTTACGGTATTGTCTATATCTTCTTGATTACCCGCTCCAATGGAGACTTCAGAAACCTCGCCAGTATGAAAGTCTACCGTTTTATTTGAAAAATCTTGCCCGATTGGCTTTAACACTGATTTATGACGAACACCAGTTTCTGGATGTTTACGCATTGGTGATGCAAGGCTGTAGACAACTAAATCTACTTGACCCAAGTCCTTTTTTATAAGATCAATGGTTTGCTGTTTGATCTCGTTAGAAAATGCATCTCCATTTATACTCTTGGCATAAAGTCCTTGTTTATGGGCTTCTTTTTCAAAAGCAGCTGTGTTATACCATCCTGCGGAAGCGGTTCTGCCAGGTGAGGGTGGTTTCTCAAAAAACAATCCGATAGTTGAAGCATTTGCTCCGAAAGCGCTAGAAATTCGAGAAGCAAGACCAAATCCTTGAGAAGCGCCTATCACTAAAACTTTTTTTGGTCCGTCAATTTTTTCCTGCGATTTCACATAATTGATTTGATTCTGTACGTTCTTTTCGCATCCGTCTGGATGTGCAGTAAGACATATGAAACCGCGGGTACGTGGTGCTATGATCATAAAATAGGCTTTCTTTTAAAATTAGGTTTTCAAAGATCGTAAGAGAGAATGAAATGAACTAATGATTTCTTAAAGTTTGCTGAAATAGAATAGAAGTAGAACTACTTATAAGTTTTGCCTTGCTCTGAAATACTAAAGCCCATTTCTTTAACATTCATTCTTTTACTTTCATCAAATAGAAGAGGATTGGTGTGGTTAAAGTGGATAAAATGGACTTTCTTTTTTGTTGGCTCATCTTCATCCTTGAATAATACGATTGTCTCTGATACAAATGGGTGAGGTACTTCAGATATAGAACGATTGGGTAATTCCCCATCCTCAAAAAATGTAGCATCAAGAAAGGCGTAATCTACTTTACGGACTTCATCAACTATGTTCATTTCCCATTTGCTCCATTTATTTATGTCTGGAATAAAGAGATACTTTTTATTGTTTGTAACTATTCTAAATCCAGCAGTTGTTGAAAATTCATCTCTATGCGGAACTTGAAAGGCTTCAACAACAATGTTCTTTGAAATGTTTATAGAGGTGTTCTTGAGGTGATTCTTAGGATTAATATTGCCTAATTCTATAAGCTGACTCCAGGGTCCATTGGTCTCTAAAAACTGAATCATTTCTGGCAATGCGTATACATTCACATTTTTAGACCCAAGTGCCTCTCTTCCTAAAAACATCAAACCAGTATAGTGACCGACATGAGCATGAGTAAGGAAAATGCCTTCAGGTAAATAGGGGTATTTATTATCCGTCAAGTCTTGGAAGTATTGCAACTGCCTATCCATATCAGGTGTTGCTTCAAATAACCACCACTTACCAACCTCTGGATCAACTATTGCCAGAGAGGTAATGTATCTAGCTAGTTCAGGATTTTTATGTGCTTTCTGACACTCTGCTTGACATCCAATGTGAGGAAATCCACCATCTTGCGCTACTCCTAAAACCATTACGTAAGGCTGGCCTACAGCTTCGGCATAAACCAAGAAAAAAAACAGCGTTAAAAAAGTTGACTTTAGAAGATTCATGAATGTCTATCTCCTTTTTAAAGGTACAGTAACGTTCATCCAACATCCTATGGTGACTTTTGAGCCTTCTTCTTTTCCTTCACTGAATATATTTTCTATGGAGGGAAACTGAGCTTTGGCTGCTTCCATCTGAGACTTGTTTCCTGCTTTTTCGTACATCTCATAAGCAGCTATAAACATGGCACGATCCTGAACTTGACTTTTCTGTTCTTTGCAATCATCAAAACTTGTAAAGTATAAGTTGCCAATCAGGTTGTAAGCTTCAATTCCACCGGGCTTTTCACTAAGTGCCTCATAGGCAAGTTTTCGAGATCTAGTTTTATTTCCAAGTTTACTAGCTCCATTCGCTTGTCCCATAAGAGCGTCATACCTTTCTTCGTTAGTAGTAGCTATTTTTTGAGCTTCTTCGTGAAATTGAATTCCTTTTGCTAAATCACCTTTTACTAAATATTTATTTCCAATAGCACTAGCCAATGCGAAAGAAGGCTGCTCTACGAAAACTGGCTCACTTGCTTCTAAGAAGTAAGGCTGATCCGTACATTTAGACTTGACAGAGTATTTGAAAATCTTCTTTGCAGTATTTAAATCAGTTGGATCAGCTCTGAATTTAGGAACTAATTTTTCCTCGATAAACGCACAGTTTAAGATTCCAGGAATGGACTCTAGCCATGCATCTGTTTTGTCCTGCTCTTTATCTAGACGAGTTGGACTTTCTCCAGCCTGCCTTTTCTGTTCAATAATGTCAGTGATCAATGAGTGAATGTCTAAAACATCTACAGCGGTCATTTCAGAAGGCTTTGTTTTATGATAATTCTTTGCCAAGAGCATATAAGTATTCAAGTTGAAATTAGAAATTTCAGGGCCGTTCATTTCATAGGCTTTGGCATATAGCTCACTCAAAAGTTTGTATTTAGATGGTGTTTTATAGTACAGTTGGAAAGCTTTATACGCTTTTCTATCCATTGTAGAAGCATCATTATCAAAGTTGACCATTCTCTGGTCAAACATCCATAGGATGGAGTCTTGTAGTTGTTCTTTTCTATCTGAGGATGCAGTTTTTATCATGTCATCTATACAGTCTACACCGTGTATATAGATAGAGGGGTTTAGGTTGGGAGTATTGGCGTAAAGCCAGTTAAGGTCTTTTAAAGCTGGTGAAAACTCACTTTTAGCCATGAGTAGTTTGTAATGAGCTTGCTTCTCTTTTGCCATTGCATTTTTCCCTTCATCTTCTGGCCAGTTCCAGCCAGATTGTGCGAATGCAGCAGCTGTAATTGTCAGAAAAAATAAATATATAGTCAGCTTCTTCATGTTCTTATGTTGTGTCTTTTAAAGACAGTGAAATGGTTTTTTATTCAAAGACTTTGCGAGAGCAATTTTGTTTCCGCAAAATGAACAAAATTTATTCTAAAACGGCTGGTGTTAGCATTAGTTTTGTGTTAAGGATTTTAGAACCAATCTAAACGGCTTATTTATATGTTAAATTTTAAAGAAATTTTGAGTGTTTCACTTATCTTATTTTCTGTCATAGATATTCTTGGGAGTATCCCGATTATCATTGACTTAAGGAAAAAGTTTGGACATTTGAAATCTGGAAAAGCTACTATAGTTTCTGGTGTTTTGATGGTCGTTTTTCTTTTTCTTGGGGAGAGTATCCTCAACCTATTTGGTATCGACATTTCGTCTTTTGCGATAGCAGGAGCAATTATCATGTTTTTCATGGGAATGGAAATGGTGCTGGGGCTACAATTTTTCAAGTCTGATCCTGATGAGTCGGGTAGCAGTGCTTCTATAGTTCCTTTGGCCTTCCCGCTAATAGCAGGAGCTGGAACAATGACTACTTTAATTTCATTAAAGGCAGAATATACTACCGTTAATATTTTGGTAGGAGTGGTTGTCAATCTTGCATTTGTGTACTTGGTACTAAAAACGAGTGGATGGTTGGAAAGAAAAATTGGAAAAGCTGGATTTAATGTGATTAGAAAAGTTTTTGGAATAGTCTTACTCGCTATTTCTATCAAAATATTTAAAAATCATCTGTTGACATGATTACAATTTGGACAGACGGGGCAGCAAAGGGAAATCCTGGCCCAGGAGGATATGGAACCATCTTAAGGTATGGCGAAAAGGAAAAGGAAATTTCAGAAGGTTTTCGCTTGACTACCAATAATAGGATGGAGCTCTTGGCCGTGATTGTTGGATTAGAGACAATCAAAAAAGAGGGGTGGAAAGTGCTCGTTGTTTCAGATAGTAAATATGTGGTAGATGCAGTAATGAAAGGCTGGTTGAAGAACTGGGTTAAAAAGAACTTTAAAGACAAGAAAAACCGAGATCTTTGGGAACGCTATTTGATAGCTGCAGCTCCTCATGATGTTCGTTTTCAATGGGTAAAAGGACATGCAGGACACCCTGAAAATGAACGTTGCGATCAATTGGCTGTCGAGGCTTCTGAGCAACCAAACTTAAAAGCAGACGCTGAATACGAGAAATTATCATAGATAATATCTACCTTGAATCGAATTTGAATTAGAATGAAAGTAAAAAATATATACTACGCACTTTTTCTTGTCATCATTTTTGTATCCATCTTCTTTTATTTTAAGATAGATAGAGAGAAGAAAAAAGAGAATCCGACCATTACAGACTTGGCATTGGAACCAGACGTATTGATCAATACAGCTGACAGGTCTTTGCATGATCATAAAAAATTAGCTGCTATAGCATTTTTAGATGATGCCATTGAGATGATGAAGTTGCTGGAGAAAGATGGAGACGAAGTGAGTATGAATGCGATAGAGTTGGCTATTAGTGATTTGGAAATAGTGGAAGATCACATTAAGGCGGAAGATATTAATGATGACCTGATGTATGAAGCATTTGCTGACGCAATGAATTCATTAGCTTTTGCATCTCTTCGTGTTTCTGAAAAATTAATCAAAGAAGGAAAGCTTGAAGAAGCAGACATTACGTTGGAACACGCCATGGATCACCTGCAAAACTCCATTCGATTTGCTAGAGGAGAGCAGAAAGAAGACGAACTAGTGATCGTAGCTCACTTACAAGAAATAATGGACAATCATTTACAAAATGATATATCCAAAATAGATGAAGTAATGGCTGAGATTGATTCAGTTGTGCAGGCTCATGTGATTAAGTAGGCTCCACTTCTCTTTCTACAAAATCTAATCCCATTTCTTTTAGTTCATCCAATACCGGATTGTAGATTTCTTTTCTGATTGGAACATGCACTCCACTAAGCTTGATTTTATCTTGTAAAATCAATTTTGCGGCAATAGCCAATGGCAATCCTACCGTTTTTGACATAGCAGTACTGAGCTCATTATCACCTTTAGCAACCATGCTTGATTCGATTTGCTTTGCTTGACCATTCGCAACGAAATTGAACTTATGCCACATGACAATCATGTCACGATCTTCTGGATCTAGAGACCATTTTTTCTTAAGAATATGCTCCAATATCTGTGCGGGAGTACCCTCTTCTAAACCAACTTTCTCGTCATCGAATATGCCAAGCCATCTCATCTTGAACATAATATCACTATCCATAGCTACATTGATGTAATGTGCTAATTTGAGCTCTATAGAATCATTTGGGTTATAGGATAAAAATGAATTAATGAATTGACGATGAGTCATGTTATTTACGTTCTCCATCTTGTAGGAGTCATCAGTAGCTCCAAGCTGAACAAAGACATCCCAAGCAGCACAATAGCCAGGTCTTCTTAAAGTGCCTCTGTAAAGTGTTTTGATGCCATGAAGTTTGTAAACGTCTAGATACGCAAGTGAGTCACGATTGGCATATCCTTCAAAGTACCCATGATCAGGAACGTATATCATTTCTGTTCTACGAAAGAGCTTTTGATAGGGTATGTACTTGTATCTCCCTTCCTGAATGAATTTGCAAGTCCCTTGACCGGCCATCACAACATTTCGAGGATTCCAAGTGAATTTATACTTCCATGGATTATCTCCCACTGATTCTTCAGCTACTAGCCCACCAGTGAATGTCTCAAAACCGGTAAGTTCATGTCCTTCGTCTTTTAGCTGATCTAGCACTCGCATGGCAGACATGTGATCTATTCCTGGATCCAAACCCATCTCCATGATCAATAGCTTGCCATTCTTTTCAAATTCGCTATTTAGCTCTTTTATTTCATCGGTTAAATAAGAAGCTGTTAGTAAGTGTTTATTGAGAGTTGCGCATTTTTTCGCTACATGAATATGTAATGAAGCAGGCAGCATTGAAATAATTAAATCATTTTCCTGAACAGCTTTAGATAAGCTTGCGTCATCGAAGACATCAAAAGGAATTGCTTTAGCATTCGTCTGCCCTTCAATTTTGGACTCAGCAAGTTTCACGTCTTTCTCAGCGATGGTAACTTGCCAATTTTCTTTTTCAGAATGAGAGAGTAAGTAGTCTATAAGGGATGTAGATGATCTACCAGCTCCGATGATCAGGATATGTTGCATGTCGCAAATATGTTATTATAGAAAGGGTATTAAAAGAACTAATTCTCTTTTTTATTCACAATTGTAGAACTGGCTTGATCTGTCGGTAGAATTAGCAAATCTCCAATCATAACATGAGGAGGCCTGCTCAGTACAAATTCAATTGTTTCAGCTACATCATGAGGGGTTAGCGGAGTGTAGTTTTTGTAAACCAGTGAAGCTTTTTCTACATCACCTTTAAATCTCACCTCACTGAATTCTGTTTTAACCAATCCTGGATCAATGGATGTCACCTTTATGCCATCTGTGTTCAAATCCATTCTCATGCCTTTGGTAAGAGCATCTACGGCATGCTTTGAGGCACAATAAACATTACCTTTAGTGTATACTTCTAATCCAGCAATAGAACTAATATTGACAATATGGCCTTTCTTTCGAGAGACCATTGTTGGGATTATTGCTTTGCTGACATAAAGAAGACCTTTTACATTAATGTCTAGCATGGCATCCCAATCATCTGTGTTACCATCCTGAATAAGATCTAAGCCATGTGCATTGCCCGCATTGTTGATTAGTACGTCTATTTGTCTCCATGTTTCAGGAAGAGAATGAATGGCATCAAAAACGGATGCTTTATCCCTCACATCAAAGCTTAATGTCTGAGATTCAGTCGACAATTCTTTTTGAAGAGATTCAAGCCTCTCAGTTCTTCTTCCGCACAGGATTAGTTTATAATCTTTGGCTAGCAATTTTGCTGTAGCATAACCGATACCACTGGTTGCACCAGTGATTAGAGCAATTGGTTTACTCATCTCTTTCTTTTTTTCTTATGACTCTTAATTTGTCCTGCACCTTTTGTTCTGCTCTTCACTTTATTCTTAGTATCTGGACCACCTTCAAAAGTGATGAAGATACCTAAGTTCTGGGTTGTAAGTCTGCTCAGTCCAATATCAAATTCGTTAGTATCGTCTGTTAGGCGATTGTTTAGTCCGTAAGAGTATCTTATTTCAGGGGAAAACTTAAAATAGGGATAGAAAATATCTAGGCCAACACCTACATCAATGGCCATATTCCAGTTTCTTAACTCTAAGCGTTCGGTGATGTCTTCTCTACTATCTTTTGATCGGGCTTCAAAAGAAGGATTAATACCAGCTAGCATGTACATTGCTATATTTCCTCTTCTAGCGGATTTGTATTTGATGAGCATTGGAAACTCTACCCGTGTAGCATCTTTCAGCTCTCTTAAATCAGTATTGTCCGTAAACCGATAGAGTAAATCGTTTTCATAAAAACCAACAGTAACAGAAGCTCTAAAGTCTAAATAGGTAGTCAACTTCATATTAGCTATAAAACCCAGTTTAAAGCCTCCTAAATTACCTGGAACAATCGAGTGAACAGTGTCCATCGCTGGAGTGGTGAATTCTTCTGAATATTTAATGACATATTTAGAAGAATGAATACCAATAAGGAAACCATAATGAATCCACTGGTTCTCATAATTGATGAGGTTATCCTTTGGATTGTTTTGAGCTGTGGTAGAAAAACCAAACCCCAACAGCAATGCAAGAGTGACTATTTTTCTCCAGTGTATATGGAGCTTATACCTAGGGTTAATGGTTTGCATGTTGTGTTTTTGAATCCTGTTTTCTGCAGAATATCCAAGAATTGATTTCCAAAAGGGAATTCATTGACAGACTCAGGTAAATAAGTGTATGCTGCATTGTCTTTTGAAACAATTTTTCCAATTTTAGGTAAAACCCACTTAAAATAGAAATTGTAAAGTTGTTTAAATGGGAATGCAGTAGGTTTTGAAAATTCTAAAATCACTGCTTTTCCACCAGGCTTCAATACTCTATTCATTTCACTCAATCCCTTCTCCAAGTTCTCAAAGTTCCTTACTCCGAATGCAACGATCACAGCGTCAAAATTATTATCTTCAAAATGGAGGTTTTCTGAATCTCCCGATTGCATATCTATGATCTCTGATAAGCCCTTTTTGATCATTTTTTCTCGTCCAACATTTAGCATTCCTTCAGAGATATCAACTCCGATGACTTTGTTTGGATTGAGTTTTAATGATTCAATAGCAAAATCACCAGTGCCTGTGGCTATATCTAGGATTTGCTTAGGCTGATCTTTTTGTAAATATTTGATCGCTTTTTTTCTCCATCTAATGTCGATTCCAAGGCTTAGGAAGTGATTTAAGAAATCATATTTGCCAGAAATGCTATCAAACATATCTGCAACCTGTTTCTTCTTTGCCTCCGACTTATCTTTGTAGGGAAGTACCGTCATAATTGTCGCAATATTAGTTGATTAAACCCGTGAAGGGTACAATTGTTAACAGTTTCTTACCAATGCAGATAAAAACAGCCGAGTTTGTTATAAGTAGCCCAAAAGTAGAGGGATGTCCAGAGACAACTATACCAGAATACGCCTTCATAGGAAGGTCCAATGTAGGGAAGTCTAGTTTGATAAACCTGCTGACTAATCGTAAAAAACTGGCTAAGACTTCCTCTACTCCTGGCAAAACTCAACTGATCAATCATTTCCTCATTAATGAAGATTGGTATTTGGTAGATCTGCCTGGTTACGGTTGGGCACAGGTGAGTAAGACAGATAAGGCCAAGTGGAAAGGGATGATTAATGATTACCTAAGGCAGAGACAGAATTTGGCAAGTGTTTTTGTATTGGTTGACATTCGTCATGAGCCGCAAAAGATTGATTTGGAATTCATCAATTGGCTGGGGGAGGAAGGAATTCCTTTTAGTGTTGTTTTTACTAAAGCGGACAAATTGGGTAAGGTTCAGATACAGTCTAGTGTAGCTCGATATAAGAGAACGTTAAAAGAGACATGGGAGGATTTACCGCCAACGTTTATCACATCTTCAGCGGATAAGGTAGGAGCTGAAGAAATTCTCAATTTTATTGGTAGGATTAATGAGTCTATCACTCAATAGGATATTTTTACACCTTCAAAAAACTAGCACATGGAATTTAGCGACATAGCTTCTGTATCAGGAAAAGGAAATTTATTCAAAATCATAAATCCTACACGTACAGGTGTGATTTTAGAATCAATGGATGAGCATAAGAAAAAGATGGTAGCCACTATGCATAATAAGGTTTCCATCCTTTCAGAGATATCCATTTATACAACAGATACAGAAGGAGCTGTACCGCTAGAGAATGTGATGATGAAAATTCATAAGGAATTTTCTGGAGATACTGATTTAGATAAAAACAGCTCGCCTGATGAATTGAAATCCTTCTTGAAATTTATTCTTCCAGAATATGATGAGTCAAGAGTGTATGTCTCAGATATTAAGAAAGTGGTGAGTTGGTATGATCAGTTGGTAAAGCAGGCGCCAGAGGTTTTAGAAGAGAAAAAAGAAGAAAAGAAAAAGCCAGCTAAGGAGGAAGCCAAAAAAGCGGATTCATCTACTACAAAAGCAAAGAAGGCAACTACTAAAAAGCCAGCTAAGAGAAAAGAGGAGAAGAAAGGTGAGTGAGGTTAAATACAAATTCAGAGTGCGTTGGGCAGATTTAGATCCAAATGGTCATATGCGTCACACGGCTTACAATGATTACTGTGCTCAAGCGAGACTGATGTATTTTGAGGAGATAAGTATGTCTTTTCAGAAATTACTTTCCATGAACGTTGGGCCTATTCTTTTTCGTGAAGACACGCGATTCTTCAAAGAAATAAGAATGAACGAAGAATTTGAGGTAGGATTTACCATTACTAAGCTGAGGAAGGATGGATCTAAATGGTCTTTCCGTCATAATATCTACACAAAGGATGGTGATCTGTCAGCTAAAATAGATGTAGACGGTGCTTGGCTAGATACACTTAAGAGAAGAACGACTGTTCCTCCTACAGAGTTAAGTGATCTTTTAGTTGATGGTGTGAAATCGGAAGATTTTGAATGGGTTCCAGATAGAAAAAAATTCTAATTAGAAGTATTATTGTTGTGTTCTTGGGGATTAACTACTAACATGACGTTTACAAATTCTTTCAAATATCACTTACTTGTTGGCCTAGGAATAAGTATTTGGTTGGTGCTTTTTTTGGTATTGATTGCCCCCTTCGACGTTTCAGATCTTTCAATTTTAATCCGAATTCGTATCACGATTGTCTATGGAGTGATTTTGTTCTTCTGTTACTTCGTTTGCATTGTTGTTCAAAGAATACTCTTCAAAACCTTTTTGAAATGGTCTTTGATATTAGAAATCTCTATTTACTTTCTTCTCTATTTTTTAGTATTGCCTTTAGCCGTTTTATATTACAAATCAGGTATTGTAAATGGTGATTACTCTGTAGTGAGTTTCATCCGAGAGCAGTACATACCTATCATTATTATCATTACTCCGATCATGTATCTCTTTCGAAGGTTGGCAGCCCGGTCTGAGAATAGGTTGCCAAAAGAGGGTTTTGTACTTATAAAAGGAGTGAATAGAAATGATGTTTTAAGGGTTAAACAAGATTTGATTATTGCTATAAAAAGTTCAGATAATTATGTGGAAGTTAATTACCTTGAATCAGCGCAATTGAAAAAAAAATTACTAAGAACAACCCTGAGAAAGGTAGAGTCTGAATTTGATTTTTTAATAAGAGCTCACAGATCTTACCTCATAAATCCTATTCATTTTGTTGAATGGATAGATAAGGATATTATCAAGCTCAATCATTTGGAGGTACCTGTCTCTAAACAGTATAGGAGCTTGATAGAGGATTTGATTCAGCCCTAAAACAACCATTTTCGTCCCTAAAGAGATTTTTCACTGACTATAGTGGCTTACTACCCGTTTCTTTGGAGAAAGAATAATATCATGAAAAAGTTAAATCAAATCTTTCTTATCCTAATAGGTGTTTCATCAAGTGTGTTTGGACAAACTAGAGCAGATTCACTATTAAGCGCATATCATAACAAGAGTGGGGCAGTTGGTATTGTAGCAGGGTATAAATCAGCAAGCGAAACTTGGAGCTCTTCCGTAGGCTATAAAGACTTAGAGGCTGAACAACTCTTTACGAATGATACTAAAACACGCACTGCTTCGATTAGCAAATTGATGACTTCAGTTGCTATTATGCAACTTGTAGAGGCAGGAAAGGTTGATTTAGAGGCTTCTGTAGGTGAGTATTATTCAGGAGCATCAGATTTGCATAGTAATATCACAGTAAGACAACTTTTGAATCACTCTTCAGGTATTCGTGCCTATAAATCTGCAAAGGAAAGAGGGAATAAAGTAGAATATGAAAAAATGGAAGATGCCTATTCTATTGTGAAAAATGATCCATTAGAAAATGATCCTGGAAGTGCATTTTACTATAGTTCTTATGGTTATATCCTTTTAGGAATTGTAATTGAAGAAGTTTCAGGTTTGACATATAGTAAGTACTTGACTCAAAATGTTTGGAAGCCTCTGGGTATGAATAATACAGGTGTAGAGAGGCTAGGGATTGAAGATAATGCGTTTAGTCAACTATATCATAAATCAAGCAATGGAAAGGTTAAGAAGGTAAAAATGAGAACTAATTTGAGTGATCGAATTCCTGCCGGTGGTGTCTACTCGACAGTGAATGATATATTGCTTTTCGGAGAGGGTATCCTTAATGAACAATTACTAAGCAAAGCATCTTTTGCTGAAATGACAAAAGATTCAGGTCTCAAGAAAGAAGGTAATCCCTATGGATTAGGTCTCTATCTATATGGAGAAAATCCTAAATCTGGAAATGTAGTAGGGCATAGTGGAACTCAAATGGGAGCCTCTGCTCAGCTTATGCTTCTTACAGATCAAAATGCTGTCATATTCGTTGCTTCAAATACGTCAGGAGTATGGGAAGATATGTTCTTTCTGAATTTCTCACTATTTCCAGAGGTTACGAATTAGTCAAGGTTTGCTGTCATCTGGTATGTCACACCCTATTTTTCGTCGTGTGTCTACCAGATGAAATATTTTCCATTGACCTTCTAATTTGACTAAATGAAAAGCGTCCACTCCGCAGTGGGAAAATTGATCGTCAACATAGAACGCATAGTCAACCCAAACTGCAGCAAGGTTATCGTCTATTTGAATTTTCTCATTCCATATCGGTTCATCAAGAACTTGTTCTTTTGGTTGGCCAATTATGTTAATAAATCTTTGAAAATCCCCCTTGGTTAAAGTTGATTTTCCTTCAGCATTCGAAGAAGAAGTAAACATATTCGGTGATTCTACAAATGAACTTTTTAATAAAGTGCTGTCATTGGTGCGCATAGCTTCAAAGACTTGATTGATTACTTTCATAATCATTTCTTCATCATTTTGTGAAAAAGCTGATAAACATAAAATGCATAGTAAGGGAGTGATGAATTTTTTCATAATGTTTACTTTCTTTGGCCCTAAGGATGAATGAAGTTACACTAGTAAATAGAAGTTATCAACTGATAAGAAAGGATTTAGGACTAGAGGAGAAATTGGAAATAGGAGAGGGCAACAGTACTTTTGACTGGTTAGTGATGTATTTAGAGAAGCAAATAAACTATTTATTAGATCATGATTTCAATAGACTCATCAACTCTATGTATCGAATTGATATTCCTGACCACAGAGTGAATGAGCTACTCCATTCTTCAAAGCAGGGAGAATTGGCATTAAACATAGCAAAAGCTATTGTTGAAAGAGAAAAGCAGAAAGTGCTTACTCGAATGAATTATCAATAGTGAGATTATCGTGTTATAATCTCTTTTCGTAGTTTCCGAATACCTTTTTTAAAAGATTCAGAGATAGCTCCAAATTGAGAAGATAAATTCACATTTCTTTCCCCGTTATTCTCATCATTTATTGACAATGGACTAATGGTTGTTGTGACATTGAATTTATACTCCGTAAGATGAGTTTTAGTGTCTGTCAGGGTGAAAAGCATACTAGCTTTATTAGTTTCTCTGTTTATTGTTCTATAAGGGTTGTTTTTAACTTCTAAGTTTGTATAGCTGCCATAGATAGAGCCTTTTTGTGAATTCAAAAGTTCTATTTTTAAGAGATATCTTGTTTTGGTATACTGACAAATCAGCGTTTTGATTGAGTCTATAGTAACCGACTCATGTAAATGACTCTTATCAATTCCTTTGTTGATTAGCTCATATTCATGCTCTGGTAGAAATAGAATTTGATTTGTTTTTTGAAAATTATTTTTAGCTATTTCAAATAAAGCGAACTCATTTTTTTCAGATAGTCCGTCAATACCCATAAGTAGAATGCTTTCTTCTGTCACTATTTTAGGAAATGAAGTATAAGTGCTGATTTTCGACTGAATACAGGATGTAAGAAAAACGAATGAAAGTAAAATGATCTTTTTCAAAGTTAAATATGCTATTTGAACGTTTTATTGATAGCTAATCATAACAACTTTGATGCTAGAAAATAGTAATTCCATCTTCTTTTAAAAAAGTATTTAAAAGAAAAAAAGCATCAAGATTGCTCTTGATGCTTTTAAATCGATAAACCGATTATTAAGATTTTACTAATTACTTCACAGCTTGGTTAACTGCATCAGCATATTTAGTGAACTCTAAATCATTTAATGCCATATCCTTGTAAGAAGGCTCAGCATCAACAGATTTTTTCAAATTTGACATTACGTCTGCAGCATTATTTTGTCTTGCAGCAGAAACAGCTAATAAGTAAGAAGCAGTAGCATTATCTACTTGACCAAGAGCAGCATCAGCTTGAGTATATTCTCCTGTCAATAAGTGAGCAAGTCCCTTATCAATATTAGCAGCATCGTTCATCATTGCAGAAGCAAAAGATGCTTTTGCTTCATCGTACTGACCATTCTTCACTTCAATAGAGCCTTTCATTGCGTTTACTTTACCAGCTACATCGTTGGATGCTCCAGTCACTTTATTCAAAATGATATATGCTTGTGCATAATTCATTTGAAGCGCTTTCACAGCAGCAAGATTGGATTGAACTGTAGCAGAAAGTTTGTTCTTATTAGCAGCGATCTCTAGCTGAGTTGCAGCTCCGTCTAATTTAGACTTGTCACCAGCTAAGGCCATTTCAATATGAACAGCTCCTAAGTTGTTGTGTGCTTGCCACATACCAGACTTATCGGCAGCAGCTTTATATATAGCCGCTTTTTCTTCTAGTGAAGGAGTCAATGTTGCAGAGAACATTAATTCTTCAATAGAAAGAGTATCAGCTTCAGCTTCACCTTTTGTAATTGCTTTTGCTAAAACAGCAATTTCTGCACTGGTTTTCTTAGGCTTTACAGTTAAAACTTCAGTTTTAGCCGTTCTCAGTCCTGGATAAACATCTTTAAATACTTTTTTGTATGAAGAAAGTTTTTTCATTTCCTTCTCTTTTTCAACAAATGATCCAGATCCATTGATGATTCTATTATAGCTTGATTTCTCATCAGAACTAATTCCATCATAAGATGCTAAAGCGCTTTTAAATGCATTCCAATCTTGAACAACGGGCTTAATAATGAATTCGATAGACTCTGCCGCTCCTTTATAATCATATCTTTCCATTCTGTTTCTGTAGTAAGCTTCAATAGCCTTAGCTCTTGATTCAGATAAGTCAGAGTTGATTGTTTCAGTACCTTCTGGAGAGTGAGTACCAGTGATAGTCACTGTTTTAGTTACATTTTTCTCTGCTATGAATGCACTCAATTGATCTCTTTTCTTAGCATTAGACTCTCCATCTACTGTTAGTGAAGTTCTAAGATTTGCTCTTCCTTGATCGAAAAAGAAATTCACGTTTGTTGGAATGAGCTCTTCTTTATCATTGTACCCATGAGCTGCATAAGATGCATAAGCAACGTCTTGAACCCATCCAGATGTCATTACAAGACCTTGAGCAACAGCAAGTCTGTCACCAGTTGCTGTCTTACCATTACGTGTATCTGTAGCAACACCTTGAACGTAAAGTGTACCTGGATTCATACCGTCTTGGTACTCGAAGTTGAAATTTTCAGCTTTTCTACTTGTTGTAGAAGAACTATTAGGAAAATCTGAAGCTTTGAATTCGACTGATCCTACGTTAAGCTCTTGGTCGCCGTAAACATATATAGTGTTTAAAGTGAAGCTTGTGTTAGAAGGAAGGATTTTAGGAGGTAAAACGGCTGACACTTCGAATGGCACATTTCCACCATGTACTTCAAGTGGATTAGGATTTACCTGTAGGTCATTCTCCTGAGCCAGTTTGATCATTTTGTCAAGCTTACAGCCTGAAAGCAATACTGCTCCGACTATTATCGCTATGGCTAGGTTAAATTTTCTCATCTGATTCATTTTTTTTAATTGTACAAACAATAAGTAGTATAATTCCAAGTTTAATAATTCGCAAAATTAATCCAATTAATGGGTTTTGCCTTATTAAAACTTAACTATCTATATGTTCTATTGTTTATTTTTGTGCTATATTGAATAATATGCAAGATCTAATAGAAAAATACGCTTACGGTGTGTGCACACGATTAGGGGAGAAGTTGAGGATTCCAACATCAAGTATTCGACTGTTTTTTATTTATTCTTCTTTCTTGACTTTTGGATCACCAATCATTATTTACTTAGGATTGGCTTTTATAATGAACTTTCGTAAAGAGCTTCGTAGAAGGAATAATACACTTTGGTATTATTAATTCGTCTATAAAGATTCGAACTTTCGGTTTTTCTTCAAGTAGTACTCATAAACCATTAATTTGGATTTAGGAGCAGAAGATATCAATTGACGTTTATTTAACATTTTCCGAATACTTATTAGTAAAGCATAGTGCGACTTTATTACGGCTGTAGAATGTTTACCATTTCCTTCTAATAAGAATTTTATAGCGGCTATCCAGTCCAAAAGCAATCGTGCAGGTAACTTAAGAATTAGTTTATTAAGAGGCAGATTCTTAATGAGTAGATAAAGTCCATTTCTGAAATTTAAATAGGTCTTAAAGGGGCTTGATTTGGCTAATGTGCCACCGCCAACATGATACACTTTGGAAGACGGAATGGATTTAACTTTTAAGCCTAAGCTGTGAATGCGCCAACAGAGATCTATTTCCTCCATGTGCGCAAAAAAGTCAGCATCAAATCCGCCAGCCTTTTTAAAAACTTCAGACCTTATAAATAGGCATGCGCCAGATGCCCAAAAGATATCTAATGGTTCATCATATTGCTCATTATCTTCTTCTGTTGTATCAAATATTCGACCTCTACAAAAAGGGTATCCTAGAAAATCAAGGAAACCACCATTTGCCCCAGCATATTCGAAATACTTTTTGTTATTGAAGTCAAGTATTTTGGGTTGGCATGCAGCATAAGAAGGATTATTATCCAAAAAATTTATTACGGGGACTAGCCAGTCTTTAGATACCTCTACATCTGAGTTGAGAAGTATAAAATACTCAGAATAGACCTCCTTGAGGGCTTCATTGTAGCCTCCAGCAAAACCATAGTTATTGGTTAATTCTATTCTTCTTAGTTGAGGATGGGAAGATTTAAGAAAATCAATTGAATCATCTGTTGAATTATTATCAGCAACTATAACCTCTGCTTCAGTGGAATACTGGAGAACGGAGGGTAGAAATTTCTCTAGGTAAGCTTTCCCATTGAAATTTAGAATAACAACAGCAATTTTTGTCATTACATCATTCCAGAAAGATCCATTCCTGGGATATTTGGCATTAAACCATCTGTTGATTTCTTGATGTGCTCTTTTCCTTTTTCGTCGGCCTCCTGCAGTGTTTTGTTTACAGCAGCAATAATTAGATCTCTCATCATATCTCTATCTGTAGAGTTCACTAAAGACTCATCAATTTCTAGACCAATCAACTCTTTGGCTCCATTGGCAGTAGCTTTCACCATTCCTCCTCCAGACTCGCCTTCAACTTTAATGTCTTTTAGTTGATCTTGGGCTTCTTTCATCTTGGATTGCATCTCCTTCACCTTGCCCATCATTTTCATCATATCAAACATAGCCTTCTAATTTGTTATCAAAGCAAAAGTACCTTTTTGCCTTATTTTTTCACCGTTAGTAGCTTTAAAGATTATTTCATACAAGTAAGTTCCCTCAGGAGCTAGTTTTCCGTTAACTATTCCATCCCATCCTGGTGTGGGAGTATCGGACGAATAAATCAAATGCCCCCATTTAGAGTAGATAGCTATGCTCGCTTCACTAGATGGAAGTCCAAATAATTCTAGAGTATCGTTAATGCCATCGTTATTGGGAGTAAACGCAGTAGGAACATAGATCTCAATTTCAAATTTTAAATTAATGGAATTCGATTGACGCAAGAACTCACCCGCAGATGTATAGAGTTTTGAAGTTAACACCTGAGAGCTTGTGCCATCTTTTGCGTCTAGTTTTAATTCAAATTCCGAAGGATTAGGTAGGCCATTGGAATTGACGATATTGAATTGTTCTTTGGTATTGATTTCATTATTTCCTGCAATGAATTCCAAAATATAATCTCCATCCGGTAGCGGAGATGGGAGAGTATATTTAACAGAATATGAATTTTTTGAATTTTTGGCAGCTTCAATAAATGGAGGATTTGTCTCAGCTGTGAATAGAATTTGTTCACATGAATCTATATAATCAAGCTTATAAAAATATTTTCGAGATACAGAGCCAATAGCATCTACATAAGAGCTAGTAACCGAGTCTTCTAGTTGAAAATTTTCGCTTTCTCGTCTTCTAAATACATTGAATGATCCGGAAGTCGTATTTTCAATATTGATGAGGATGCCGTTTTCTTCATAGGAGGAATACAACACCTCAAATGGGGATAGTGATAAGCTGGAAGACTGTTGGCAAATAGGACTTCCATCCACTTTAGAAGAGTTGCAGGGATCTAAAGCATTTACTTGAATGCAGTATTCTGTAAGAGATTTGTCAAAAGAAATATTAGGGAGGATAATCTCTTTTTCCTTCAGTTTTCCTTCAAGTAAAATGGATGTTGAAATTTGACTAAGTTCTATTTGATAAGTTGTCAATGAATCAATAGAGTCAAGTTCTAAGTATAAATTGAAAATATCAGTGCAAGATTCTTTTATTGATAGAGAGTTTATCGATGGCACGGGTAATTGAGGTAGCGGTTCTATAGATTCGAAATAGTCAGAGCATTTATTGTCAGCGTTATTGAAGAAGCCTTTTAGTTTGATGGATTGAAGACTTTCTGAAGAGAAAGCGAATGATGAGGATTCATCTTTGAACAGTTGTGTAGAGTCTGACTCGCTAAAGTACACTCGAATAAAATCATAGTCATTCTCCATCGAGGTAACTAAAATTTCGTTTCCACTGCATCTTTCAAACTCTACTTTTGGGAGGAAAGAATTAAAAACTTCAATGTCTATCGTGTCACGAAGCGATCCCTTACTTGTTTGAATGATTCTATAATTGCCAGCAGATGTGTAGGTATGAAATTTATTGTTAGTTATGTTTTCTTCATATTGATACTGACGAGTGACATCTGTGCCAAATGTGTCCAGTTCAGTGATATTCACAGTCATAGGAATACAGCCTCTATCGAATTCCACAGAGAATCTTCCCTCTTTACTAATTACTTGCCCATCTATACGGAAGGGGCAGAGTAAGATTGTGAAGATGAGGATTCTGTAAAGCATTAATATTCAAGTGTTACCTCTAATCTAACTTTTTAGTTGCTCTATTATTTTATTTAGCGATGTGGCTGTTTGTTCACCCGTCTTCATGTTTTTTAGTGTGTATGAGCCTGACTTCATCTCATCATCGCCTATCACTATGGTATAAGGTGTTTGAATTTTGTCAGCATAATTGAACTGTTTCTTTGATTTTGCTGACTCGGGATAGAGTTCTGCCTTTATTCCACTTTCTCTCAATTGAGTAACTATTGGGTAGGAGTGACGCATATTTTCATCATTGAAATGAATGATGAGAACATCAATCGATTGAGTTACATTTTGTGGGAAAAGGTCGAGTTCTTCCATGACATCATATATTCTATCTAAGCCAAATGAAATGCCAATGCCTGAAACACCATCTAGACCAAACACACCAGTCAGATTATCATATCTACCACCTCCGCAGATACTACCCATTTTAACTGAGGTTGGTTTCACCTCGTATATCATACCTGTGTAGTAGGAGAGACCTCTTGCTAAACTTAGATCTAATTCAACTTTTATCTGCTTATCAGAGAATTGATTTAGGGAGTTGAAATAATCAATGATTTCTCGCACTCCTTTGTTTTCTGAATCGAGTTGCTTGATTTCATCAATTAATTCTGCATGATTAGAAATGGAAAGGAGTTTCATTACTTCCTCTACTTTCTTGGAATCAGCACCTATTGAAAGTAAATTCTCAATGACTTTTTCTTCACCTATTTTATCAAGTTTATCAATTTCAGCACAAAAAGGGACTGCTTTATCTTTCATACCCACATAATCAGCAAGTAGAAATAAAATGTCTCGATGGTTTATTTTAATGATATAATCATTGAGCTTTAAATCTTGGAATACATCATTGATAAGTAGGGTAAGTTCTATCTCACTCCAAATGCCTTTACTTCCGATTATATCTGCATCGCACTGATAAAATTCTCTGTACCTTCCTTTCTGTGGTCGATCAGCTCTCCAAACAGGTTGTATTTGAAAGCGTTTGAATGGAAATGTGATTTCATTTTGATTCATTACCACAAAACGAGCAAATGGTACAGTCAAATCATATCTGAGACCTTTATCTGATATCTTGTTAGTAAGATGCTTACTTCCTTTTCTATAATCATCTTCTGAAGTCTTACTTAAGTAATCCCCGGAGTTTAATACTTTATAAAGTAACTGATCTCCCTCATCCCCATACTTTCCTGTTAGAGTAGAAAGGTTTTCCAGTGAAGGGGTTTCAATCTGATTAAATCCAAACAGTCTGAAATGGTGCTTGATTTTATCAATAATGTAGTTTCTCTTGGCCGAAACTATAGGCCCAAAATCGCGTGTTCCTCGTGGTAATGAAGGCTTACTCTTAGACATTAAAAATTGCTTTTAAATTCCTTTTGGACAAAACTAACTAATCCCCTAAATTTGCCGCTCATTTGACAAAGGAAGACCCAAAATGGCCGTAACAAGATTAGAACGAAAAGGCAGAAAAAATAAGAATGTTGCAAAGAATAGAGTGAACACTATTAAGCGGTTAAACGCTGTTCCTACTATCAAGAACATCGATATTGAAGAGATAAAAGCTGAATTTGCCAAAAAAGGTAAAGCGAAAGCAGAGCCAAAAGCAAAGAAAGAAGAAGCAGCTCCTAAGGCTGAAGCAAAAGCTCCGAAAGCAGAAAAGGCTGCTCCAAAAGCTGAAGCAGCACCGAAGACGGAGAAAAAAGAGACAAAAAAAGCTGCGCCTAAAGCAAAAGCTGAAAAGAAAGAAGCAGCTCCTAAAAAGGAAGCAGCTCCAAAGGCTGAGAAAAAAGAGACAAAAAAAGCAGCTCCTAAAAAATCAGCAGCTAAGAAAGAAGATAAGTAACAACACTCATCGAAATATTGAATTAAACCTTTCAGAAATGAAAGGTTTTTTTGTTTCTATATATCATGATTTTTCAGTGAATAATTTAATGAACATAAAAAAAGCTTTGATTGTATGTCAAAGCTTTTGAAATAATTTCAATACGATGTTAGCTTGTACTGCTTTTAATGAATTCACGATTCATTCTGGCTATGTTATCTAGCGAGATACCTTTAGGACACTCTACCTCACAAGCTCCTGTGTTTGTACAATTCCCAAATCCTTCTTCATCCATTTGGTTTACCATGTTTTGAACACGTTCCTTAGCTTCTACTTTTCCTTGAGGGAGTAGGGCAAACTGAGAAACTTTAGCAGAAACGAATAGCATGGCGGATGCATTTTTACAACTAGCAACACAGGCTCCACACCCAATACAAGTCGCAGCATCAAATGCTTCATCAGCATCGTGTTTATTAACAGGAATGGCATTCGCATCTTGAGTGTTGCCAGAAGTATTAACACTTACAAAACCTCCAGAAGCCATTACTCTGTCGAATGAGCTTCTATCTACCATTAAATCTTTTATGACAGGGAAGGCTTTTGCTCTCCAAGGTTCAATGTGAATGGTTTCGCCATCTTTAAACTCTCTCATATGAAGCTGGCAAGTTGTAATCCGTCTACCTGGTCCATGCGCTTCGCCGTTTATATACATAGAACAGCTGCCACAAATACCTTCTCTACAATCATGGTCAAAAGCTACTGGCTCATGATTTTCATTGATCAATTGTTCATTGAGAATGTCCATCATTTCCAAAAATGAGCTGTCAGGAGATATATCTGAAACGTTATAAGTTTCCATTTTACCCTGATCTTTATCGCTCTGCTGTCTCCAGACTTTAAGTGTTAGGTTTAATCCTTTTGAATCTGACATATCTATCTTATTTATAAGAACGAGTCTTAAGTTCTATGTTTTCGTATTTCAAATCTTCCTTATGTAGCACTGCTTCAGAGGGCTCTCCTTTAAATTCCCACGCAGAAACATAAGTGAAGTCAGCATCATTTCTGACAGCTTCACCTTCTTCGGTTCTATGTTCTTCTCGGAAATGACCACCGCATGATTCTTCTCTTTCTAGGGCGTCTCTAGCGAAGAGCTCACCTAATTCCAAGAAATCAGCAACTCTTCCTGCTTTTTCTAATTCCTGATTTATTCCATTTGCAGTGCCTGGAACACTTACTTCTTTCCAGAATTGATCCCTTATTTCTTTGATTTCGGCGATAGCTTCTTTCAACCCTTTTTCACTTCTTGCCATACCCACCTTATTCCACATAACTTTTCCAAGTCGTTTATGAAAGTAGTCCACAGAGTGTGATCCTTTGTTGTTTACAAAGAAATCCATCTTTTCTTGAACTGATTTTTCAGCTTCATCAAATTCTGGGCTATCCGTTGGAATCACGCCAGTTCTAATATCGTCTGCCAAATAGTCACCAATTGTATAAGGTAAAACGAAATAACCATCAGCTAGACCCTGCATTAGAGCAGAAGCTCCTAATCTGTTGGCACCATGATCAGAGAAATTGGCTTCTCCTAACGCATAGCACCCAGGAATAGTAGTCATCAAATTGTAATCAACCCACACACCTCCCATAGTATAATGCACAGCTGGATAGATTTTCATTGGAGTTTTGTATGGATCATCTGCAGTGATTTTTTCATACATCTGAAATAAGTTTCCATATTTCGCTTCAACTACATCAGTTCCCAGTTTCTGAATTTCATCATCTGAAGCATTATGATGCCCTTTTATATTAGCAGCTTCTTTTCCGTATCTGGTAATTGCTGATGAAAAATCCAAATAAACTGCTTCACCTGTTTCATTGGTTCCTACTCCAAACCCTGCGTCACATCTTTCTTTTGCGGCTCTTGAAGCTACATCTCTCGGTACAAGATTTCCAAAGGATGGATATCTTCTCTCTAAGTAGTAATCTCTATCTTCTTCTTTAATGTCAGTTGGTTTCATTTTACCTGCTCTGATCGCTTCAGAATCTTCTTTCTTGGCAGGCACCCAAATTCTTCCATCGTTTCTTAGTGATTCTGACATTAATGTCAGTTTTGATTGCTGATCACCATGTTGAGGAATGCAAGTCGGATGTATCTGCGTATAGCATGGATTAGCGAAGAATGCACCTTTCTTATGAATTTTCCATCCAGCAGAAACATTTGAACCCATTGCATTTGTCGAAAGGAAAAATACATTTCCATATCCTCCGGATGCAATTACCACAGCATGAGCGGAATGTCTTTCTATTTCGCCTGTTACTAAATTTCTAGCTATGATTCCTCTTGCTTTGCCATCAACGATCACAACCTCCATCATCTCATGACGATTGAACATTTGGATTTTACCTTTGCCTATTTGTCTTGACATTGCGGAATAACATCCTAAAAGTAGTTGTTGTCCAGTTTGTCCTTTAGCATAAAATGTTCTTGATACTTGAACACCACCAAAAGATCGGTTATCTAGAAGCCCGCCGTAATCTCTGGCGAAAGGAACTCCTTGGGCAACACATTGATCAATAATATTGGCTGATACTTCTGCAAGTCGATAAACGTTTGCTTCTCTTGATCTGTAATCACCACCTTTTACCGTGTCATAAAATAGACGGTAAGTGGAGTCTCCATCTCCTTGATAGTTTTTCGCGGCATTAATTCCACCTTGAGCAGCAATGGAGTGTGCTCTTCTTGGAGAATCTTGATAGCAGAATGCTTTCACATTGTAACCTAATTCGGCAAGTGATGCCGCAGCTGATCCTCCAGCCAAACCTGTCCCCACAACGATCACATCAATGGATCTTTTGTTTGCGGGGTTTACAAGTTTTACGTTGTTTTTATGATTGGTCCACTTATCCTTGATAGGACCTTCAGGTATTTTAGAATCTAATTTTGACATACCTATTTTATCTTAAAGTGAATTGATGTAATGAAAAAGAGCAATGAATACAAACCCTAGAGGTACTAGGATCGCGTATAAACGCCCAAAATTGATGATTCCTGGAGTGTACTTACTGTGACGAGCTCCCATAGATTGGAAAGCAGACTGAAAACCATGCATTAAGTGCAGAGCAAGAAAAACAAATGAGAGTACATAAACTCCAACCCGTATGGGATTGGTAAACATATGCACTACCTCATCATAGTATCTTGTTGGGTTTTCAGGATTAGCCTCTATGTATTTATAATTCATTTCAGGAATCCAAAAATCATAAAAATGGAACCCTAGAAAGAATAAAATGAATAAGCCACTCCATATCATATTTCGAGACATCCATGAAGAATTTGCTTCTCCCTTATTCATTGCGTATTTCACAGCTCTTGAGTTTCTATTCTTTATTTCAAGAATAAATCCCATGATGAAGTGAAATGTCACTCCGAACATTAATATAGGCTGCATTACAAACTGAATCAATGGATTGGTCCCCATAAAATGAGAAAGCTCATTGAAGGTGTCCTCACTCAATACTGAAGTGAAATTGATGATGAAATGCTGAAGCAGAAATATAATTAAGAAAAGAGCCGATAGTGCCATGGCAAATTTTCTGCCGATGCTACTTGTAAAGAATTGTTTGGTCCAACTCATGAATTTTTGATTAAGTCGATTTTCTTCAAAGGTAATTTCCGAATGCTTGCCCCGCAATCTTAAATGCTACTTTTGATTCATTCCAAATTAGGATGTCAAGATTGTAAGCGTATTCGTCTTTAAAATTGTTAAAATAAATAACATGGCTAGTACGATTCTTGTTTAAATAATTTTATGTGCATTCAAAGCATTTATCTTTACGAAGCAAGATCTTAACAAAAAACAATGAGGTACTTAAAAGCATTAATTTCAATTCTTTTAACAGTAATTCTTTTCAGGGTAGATGCATCTCATATCCGTGCAGGAGAAATTATTGCTACTCGAGTGTCAGGTCTTACATACAAGTTTACTTTTATTGGGTATCGTGATTCAGCTCCTGGAAATGTGCTTTTTGGAAATGGATTATTTGATTTCGGAGATGGAATTGTTTTTGGGGGTGATAATCAAGGTGAGGAAATTCCTTGGGAAACTCCTGTTGATTTGGGTGATAACGTTGAGAAATGGGAATTTTCGCTGACCCACACATATTCTGGGCCTGGAGGATATTTAGCTTCATATCAGGAAGCTAATAGAAACAGAGATATACAAAACATTCCTGGTTCAGATGATCTTCAGTTTTATGTTGAAACGTTAATAATTATTGATCCGTTAGTGGTTAATAATTCTCCGTACTTTACAATCCCACCAATCGATAGAGGTGTAGTTGGAGCTGTTTTTGAACACAATCCTGGAGCTGTAGACCCAGATGGAGATAGCTTATCCTACTTTTTTGTAGTTCCAAAGAGTGCTTCTAATACAGAAGTTGCTGGATATTCTTCTCTTATAAATACAGGTTTTTACGATAATTTCTCAACAGGAAATCAAGCGGGAACGGGTCCTCCTACTTTAAGCATAGGTGCAAGTGATGGAACTCTTGTTTGGGATGCACCTGGAGGAGCCACTATTCCGGACATGGAATGTAAAGAATTTAATGTGGCTTTTGTTGTAGAAGAGTGGCGTAAGGTGGGTAATGAAACTATACGATTAGGATTTGTTACAAGAGATATGCAAATCATTATATGTGATTATGAGAACGATCCACCTGAGATAGAAGTCCCCATCGATACATGCGTTATAGCAGGAACAAATATTCAGTCCATTATTACAGCTACAGACCCAAATGGAGATCCAGTCAAACTAGAAGCTTTTGGAGGTCCATTTGAAGTGGTTAATTCTCCAGCAACATTTAGTCCTGATCCACCAGTATTTCAAGACCAACCTGCAGTTTTAACTTTTGATTGGGAAACAATCTGCGGTCAGGTAAAGTCAGCTCCGTATGATGTTCAATTCAAAGCAGTAGATCAGCCGACAATTCCAGGAGTCTCAAATGCCCCGGGTCAATCTAGTTTTGAGACATGGAGAATTACGGTTCTAGGGCCACCGCCAACAGGATTAGTAGTAGATACTCAGCCGGGTAGACAAATTCAACTAGACTGGGATAGTTATTCATGTCAAAATGCTGATTCGATCCAAGTTTGGAGAAGGGTAGACGAATTTGATTTTGATCCTATTTGTGAACCTGGAATACCAACAAATTCGGGGTACGAGCTCATAAAGTCTCTTAGCGCTACAACTACCTCTTTCTTAGACGATAATAATGCCTTAGGTCTTGCGCCTGGTTCAAAGTATTGTTACAGGTTGGTTGCTACATTCCCTAGTCCGCTGGGAGGTTTAAGCCTTGCATCTGAAGAAGCCTGTGATAGCTTGCTAATTGATGTTCCAGTCATTACCAATGTCGATATAATGTCGACTGGTGAGTCTGATGGGGAAATTAGAGTTTTGTGGACCCCTCCTTACGAAATTGATGAAGCTGCTTTTCCTCCTACTTACACTTATGAAGCGTTCAGAAAAGAGGGAACTGGTCCTGAAGGAAATTACATATCTGTTTTTGGCCCATCAACGGATACTACTTTTTTAGATCAAGGACTAAACACTAAAGACTTAATTCATACATATAAAATAAGACTATATGATAATACGGGGCAGGAAGTGGGAGAGTCTCAGTTTGCTTCATCTATAAGACTTGAACCTCGTCCACTTGTTGGAGGCATTAGAATTAATTGGAAAGGAGATGTTCCTTGGTCATTAAATGTTCAGGATTTCCCATATCACTATATCTACAGGGATAATGTTTTGAATGGAGACTTATCTTCGCTTCAGCTCATAGATTCTGTAGATGTAACGCTGGATGGTTTGAGCTATTTAGATGATGGGAGTTTTAATGGAGTAGACTTAGATGAAGAGATTGAGTATTGTTATTATGTCGAAACAATAGGGTCTTATGGAAATGCCCTCTTGCCATCGCCTTTAATCAATAAATCACAAATTATTTGTGCGCAACCAAACGATACCATACCTCCTTGTGCTCCAGTATCAATTATATTTAATTCTACTCTGACATGCGAGGCGCAAGTTTCGTGTAGTGGAAGTGTGGATTTAAGTAATTCTTTTTCATGGCAATTCGATAACGAGCAGTCATGTGATAATGACATTGTTTCATTTAGAGTGTATTCAGATTATGAATTAGGAAAAATTGAACGCTCTGATGAGTTCACTCTTCTTGAAGAGACGACACAATTAGAATTTATTCATGATGGATTAAAATCTCTCGCATATTGTTATTACATAACAGCTGTTGATCGTTCTGGAAATGAAAGTCAGATTTCTGAAATTGTGTGTAATGATAATTGCGCTCAGTATAAATTGCCGAATGTTTTCACTCCAAATGGAGATCCTCTAAATGAAAATTTCAGTGCATTCAAGGATGCTGAAAATTGCCCCCGATTCGTTGAATCAGTCATTTTTAAAGTGTTTAACCGAGCAGGAGTAGAGATATATAATTATGAATCAGGTATTGAGAAGTCTGTATCTATTGATTGGAATGGTAAGACCAATGAGGGAAAGGACTTACCTGCTGGAGTTTATTTCTATACTGCAGAAGTGCAGTTCATTAGGTTGAACCCAGAAGAAGCAACAGAAGTTATTAATGGGTGGATACACATTATTCGATGACAAAATCAATCGTTTTTTTTGACGGAGTTTGCAATCTATGCAACTCATCTGTTCAGTTGATTATTAAAAAAGATAAAAGACAGACTTTTCAATTTGCTTCCCTGCAGTCTGAGTTTGCAAAAAAAAAGCTTCCAGCGAGCTTAATAAATGAATCAGAACTTAAAAGCATTGTCTTAATGAAAGGAGATCAGTTTTTCACGAAAAGTACAGCTGCCCTTACTATTGCTAAAATGCTTTCTGGTTTATGGCCAATCCTATATATATTCATCATTATCCCAAAAATTCTGAGAGATTTCATCTATGATATTATAGCTACTAATAGGTATAATTGGTTTGGTAAAAAGGACCAATGCATAATTCCATCCAAACAATTGAAAAGCCGATTTCTTGATTAATTCGTTTCACTATTTTTGCGATGAATAAAATCTAATCTATGAGCAAAGCATATGTTTTCCCAGGTCAGGGAGCCCAGTTTTCCGGGATGGGAAAAGACCTTTACGAAAATCATTCATCAGCAAAAGAATTAATTGACCGTTCAAATGACATCCTTGGTTATAATATCAAGGAAATCATGTTTACAGGATCTGATGAACAACTTAAGCAAACGAAAGTGACACAGCCTGCAATTTTCATTCATAGTGTTGTTGCAGCTTTGACATCAGAAAATTTCGCACCAGATATGGTTGCAGGACATTCATTGGGGGAATTCTCTGCCTTGGTTGCTAATGGAGTTTTAAGTTTTGATGACGGTCTTTCTTTGGTTTACAAGAGAGCCTTAGCGATGCAAGAGGCATGTGAAAAGCAGGAGTCAACAATGGCTGCAGTTTTAGGACTTGATGATGATGTAGTTGAAAATGTTTGTAAGGAAGTAAGTGGAGTAGTTGTAGCCGCTAATTATAACTGTCCAGGACAGTTGGTTATTAGCGGAGAAGTTGCAGCAGTAAAATCAGCTTGCGAAAAATTAACAGAGGCAGGAGCAAGAAGAGCTTTAATGTTGCCCGTTGGAGGAGCATTTCACAGCCCCTTAATGGAGCCTGCTAGAGAGGAATTAGCTAAAGCGATTGAGAATACAAAATTTAACACTCCTAAGTGCCCCGTCTATCAAAATGTAGACGCAAAAGGCTATTCAGATATTGAAAGCATTAAGAAAAATTTGGTACTCCAATTGACTTCACCAGTTAGATGGACGCAGTGCGTTCAGTCTATGATTGCAGATGGGGCATCAAGTTTTACTGAATGTGGACCTGGTAAAGTTTTGCAAGGACTTGTTAAAAAAGTAGATCGTTCAATGACTGTTTCTGGAATTTCTTGAGAACCACTAGAGCTATATCGATATTGCTTTTGGGATTTATTCTTGTTGGCTCACAAGGCTGTAGGAAAGGACCCACTTCTTATCAGAAAAATAAAAAGAAAATCAAACGTGGCAAGCCAATTCCTTGCCCGATTAAAGACTGCTGATGCGAAAAATCATAATCGCCATAGATGGATACTCTGCTACAGGTAAAAGCTCAACAGCTAAGCAGGTTGCTACAAAATTGAATTATACGTACATAGATACTGGAGCCATGTACAGGGCTGTTACTTATTTCTTTTTGAAGAATAAAGTTGACATTAGTGATCTTGAGCAAGTAAAAGAAAGTCTAAGTAGCTGTGATATTAAGCTAGTCGGTAGTGATGTCTTTCTCAATGGAACTCTGATAAAGGATGGGCTTAGATCCATGGAAGTAAGTAAGAATGTGAGTTTTGTAAGTGCTAACTCGGTAGTAAGGGAGAAACTTGTAGAGTTGCAACGTATGATGGGTGAGGACAGTGCTATAGTGATGGATGGTCGTGATATTGGAAGTGTCGTTTTTCCTAATGCCGAATTGAAACTTTTCATGACGGCAGATGTTCAGATAAGAGCTCAAAGAAGAAAAGAGGAGTTGGAAAGGAAGAATATTGATACAGAAATGGAAGAAATCATAGAGAATCTTAAGGAGAGAGATCATATAGATTCCACTAGAGCAGATAGTCCTTTGGTGCAAACCCAAGACGCTGTAGAAATAGATACTTCCTACATGACTTTAGACCAACAGATAGAAAAAATTGTTCAGTTAGCTAAAATAAAAATTAATGAACATTGAAATAGACGAAAATTCAGGATACTGCTTTGGAGTAGAGTTTGCCATTCAGATGGCTGAAGACGAAATGGCTGAAGGTCATCAGTTATACTGTTTGGGTGATATTGTTCATAATTCAATGGAGGTGGAACGTCTATTTAATAAAGGACTTAGGACAATTACTAGAGAGGAACTGAAAGATTTACGAGATTGTAAGGTGCTAATCCGGGCGCATGGAGAGCCACCAGAAACGTATGAATTAGCGATCAGAAATAATATTGAATTAGTAGACGCGTCTTGTCCGGTGGTTTTGAAGCTGCAGAATAGAGTGAAAAATGCCTATGATCAATCAAAAGAGCGCAAAGGTCAATTGGTAATTTATGGCAAACCTGGTCATGCAGAAGTGATTGGCCTTACTGGGCAAACAGGCAATGAAGCGATTATTGTAACTGAAGAGAAAGATTTAGAGAAAGTTGATTTCTCTAAGCCTATTACACTCTTTTCTCAGACAACAAAGAGTACTAAAGGGTTCTATCATATTAAAAGCTTGATAGAGCAAAGAATCGAGAATGAAGGTCATCTTTCAGTAGGGGAGGACTTTAGAGCTAATGATAGTATTTGTAGGCAAGTGTCAAATCGTGAACCGCACATGGAGAAATTTTCTCAAAAGCATGATGTTATCTTGTTTGTAGCAGGGAGAAAGAGCTCCAATGGTAAAGCATTATATAATGTTTGTCTAGCGCATAATTCAAGAAGTTATTTTGTGGAAAGTGAAAAAGAAATAGATATGAGTTGGATACAAGAGGATGATTCTATAGGTATATGCGGTGCAACATCCACGCCCACATGGCTTATGGAACAGGTTTCTGACTTTCTGAAAAATCAGCAATTAGCCACCGTTTAGTCATAGAAATTGATTAACCTAAAACTATACAAAACAATATGATCAAGTCGTGGTTTAGTGATTGTTTTTTATTTGGATTTTGCCCTCGGTTAAATCCTATATTGTTTAAGTTTGCCACGTTTTTTAAGAGATTTTCAAGATAGAAACATGTCTCAGACGATAAAGCTGAAAAAAGGGTTTGATATTAACCTAGCCGGTAAGGCACAAAACAAAGTCACCGAAACGACTCAACCTGAGACGTTTGCATTAAAGCCTACCGACTTCAATGGTCTTTCACGACCTAAGATGTTGGTAAAAGAAGGGGATAATGTAAAAGCGGGAACTCCTTTATTTCATGAAAGGAACGATGAAGTTCTAATGTATACATCTCCAGTGAGTGGAGAAGTAGTAGAGATAAAGCGAGGAGAGAAAAGAAAAATATTAGAAGTCAAGATATTGGCTGATAAAGAGGTTGAATTCGAGGAATTTAAAAAATTCTCATCCTCTGACATAAGCGCTCTTTCAAAAGAGGACGCAATTAGCCAATTGACAAAGTCGGGCGGATGGTTAAATATCATTCAAAGACCATACGGTTGTGTTGCTAATCCTTCAGATACACCAAAAGCTATTTTTATATCATCATTTGATTCTAGTCCTCTAGCGCCAGATTACTCTTTTGTTCTAGAAGGACAAGAGCAGTATTTCCAAGCAGGAATAGATGTTTTGAAGAAAATGACTGCAGGAAAGGTTCATCTAAATATTGATGGTAAAGCTGAAGTATCGAAATCATTCTCATCTGTTAAAGATGTTCAAATAAACAAAATTTCAGGCCCACATCCTGCAGGTAATGTTGGGATTCAAATTCACCATATTGATCCAATAGGTAAGGGTGATATCGCTTGGACGGTCAACCCTACTGGGGTTGTTATGATTGGGAAGTTATTTTTAGAAGGTAAGTATGATACTTCCAGACTGATTGCCGTTACGGGATCAGAGGTGAAGAACCCATCTTATATAAAGACTTATTCAGGAGCTCCAATTAATAAATTAGTTGAAGTAAATGAGGGAGCAGATAGTAGATTCATTTCTGGAAATGTATTGAGCGGAGAATCAATAGACCAAGGTGGCTATGTTGGTTATTATGCTAATCAAGTAACAGTTATCCCAGAAGGGAAATACGAAGAATTTTTAGGTTGGATATTACCTTCAACGAAGAAACTGAGTTACCACAAGGCATTTGGTATGCTAAGCTTTCTCAATAAGAATAATGAGTTTAAGGTAGACACAAACGCTCATGGTGAAGAAAGAAATTTCGTTATCTCTGGTGCATTTGAGCAGGTGATACCAATGGATATTCTTCCAACTCATCTTTTCAAAGCTATTCTTGCTGAAGACTATGATGACATGGAGGCGCTAGGAATATATGAGGTGATTGAAGAGGATGTTGCTCTTTGTGAATTTATTGATGTTTCTAAGAATCCAATTCAAGAAATACTTAGGGAAGGGATTGAACTAATAAAAGAAGGATAAGCTGGAATGAAGTTTTTACAAAATAAATTCGATCAGATAAAACCTCTTTTTGAAAAAGGAGGAAAATTAGAAAAGTTCCACACGATCTACGAGGGACATAGAACTATATTCTTTGCGCCAGATATAATTACTGGAAAGAAGGGAGCTCAGATTAAAGATGCGACTGATCTTAAAAGATTGATGTTCACTGTAATCATAGCAATGATTCCTTGCCTAATATTTGGTATGTGGAATGTTGGACACCAACATTTCATAGCTACTGGAGTGGAAGCTACGATACTAGATGAATTTTGGATTGGTATTCTTAAGGTTATTCCAATAGTTGTAGTCTCCTATGGCGTTGGTTTGTTAACTGAATTTACCTTCTGTGTGATTTATAACCGTCCGATAGAAGAAGGTTATCTAGTTTCAGGTATGCTAATACCTTTAATTATGCCAGCAACGATTCCGCTATGGCAAGTTGCATTGGCTACAGTATTTGCAGTTGTGATAGGAAAAGAAGTATTCGGAGGTACAGGGATGAATATTTTGAATGTTGCACTGACAGCCCGAGTGTTCTTATATTTTGCATATCCCACAGATATTTCAGGGAACGTATGGACTTATTTTGGTGATAAAACGCCAGTTGATGGTTTTTCAGGAGCAACGATACTCTCTTATGGAGCCGAAGCAGCATCTAATGGTACCAACATGATGGAATTATCAGGAAATCATTGGTACGCAGGTATGTTTGATTTTTGGAATATGTTCATAGGCATCATACCTGGCAGTATCGGTGAGACTTCTGTTTTAATGTGTCTAATTGGAGCTTTCATTTTGATAGCCACTGGTGTTGGTAGTTGGAAGATAATGCTAAGTGTAGTGCTTGGAACATTGGCTATGGGAGGTCTATTTAATTTGGCAGGAGGCAACAGTTTTATGGATTTACCTGCACACTATCACTTGGTGATAGGAGGGCTGGCTTTTGGAGCCGTGTTCATGGCAACTGACCCAGTCAGTGCATCCCACACCGAAACAGGGAAATGGATTTATGGATTTCTTATAGGAGTGATTACAGTATTAATAAGAGTTATTAACCCGGCATATCCTGAAGGTATTATGCTTGCAATACTCTTTATGAATGTATTTGCTCCACTTATTGATTTTTACGTTGTAGAAGCAAACAAAAAAAGAAGATTAAAACGTGCGACAGTCTAATTTATATGTAATTCTATTTGCCATTGGATTAACAGTGGTTTTTGGAGGTGCGCTATCCCTTACCTCAGTAGGGCTGAAGCCTTTGCAGGACAAACAAGTTGAAATTGATACTAAGAAAAAAATCCTTGGAGCCGTCATGGATATTTCTAAGATCGAGGATCCTAATGAACTACTTGCACTGTATGAGGAAAAAGTAAGCTCTATCGTCGTTGATATTAACGGTAATGAGATTAAAGAAGGGAAAGATGGGAAGCCAATATTAGCTGAAAAAGTTAATGTTCAAAGAAATTCTAAATTCCCACCAGAAGAAAGAATGTACCCTGTTTTCATGTTTAGTGAATCAGGAGGGCAAATTGATTCTTATATTTTCCCAACATTTGGATCGGGTCTTTGGGATTGGATATCGAGCTTTATAGCACTGGGTCCAGATTTGAATACTGTAATGGGAATCGCGTTTGATCACAAAGGCGAAACTCCAGGGCTTGGAGCTAGAATTACAGAATCAACAGTCCAGCAGAGATATGTAGGTAAAGAAATTTACAATGATCAGGAGGAGTTGGTAAGTATAAGTATGGTAAAAGGAGAAGGTAATGCTGGCTTAACAGAACATCAAGTAGATGGTATGTCAGGGGCTACAATAACAGGAAAGGGTGTCAATGCGATGCTCGAAAATTACCTTACTTACTACAAAGCCTTCATGGAAAAAAGAAAATCTAATAAAACGGCAAGTCTATGAGTGCAGATATTGCAGAAATTTCAGAGGAATCGGCGGTAGAGCTAAGAGCGAAAGAGCCATCTGAGCCATTATTTTCAAAGAGAAGAAAGAAGATAGTTTCGGATCCATTAAATGATGACAATCCGATTACTATACAAGTTTTGGGTATTTGCTCAGCTTTAGCGGTCACTGTTCAATTCAAACCTACGATGATCATGTCGATCGCAGTAGTCTTTGTTATTGTATTCTCTAACCTCATCACTTCAACGATGAGAAAGATAATCCCAAATCGAATAAGGATAATAGTTCAGCTGGCAATAATTGCAACATTGGTAACTCTTGTAAGTGAAGTGTTAAAAGCTTACAGTTATGATATGTACAAGATTCTTGGAGCTTATGTCGGCTTGATCATTACTAACTGTATTGTAATGGGTCGTTTAGAAGCTTTTGCTATGGCAAATAAGCCTTACGATTCTATTCTAGATGGTTTTGGAAGTGGTTTCGGTTATGCATGGATAATATTAGTAGTAGCTTTCTTTAGGGAGCTTCTTGGAGGTGGAACTGTATTTATCGGAACTCCACTAGAGTTTGATGTATATGGTTCTTTAGGAAATCTTTTAGGAACAACATTACAAACAAATGGACTTTTTGTAGATTCAATAGGTGCATTCGTTATTCTAGGAATAATTATTTGGATACAGCGGACTAAGAACGGTTACGTAGAGCATTAAAACTATCTAAGAAATGGAAGCAATCAATATAGCTATCAAGGGGATTTTCATTGACAACATGGTGTTCACTTACTTTTTAGGAATGTGCAGTTTTCTTGCCGTATCTAAAAAAGTAAAAACAGCATTCGGTCTTGGTCTAGCAGTGATCTTTGTTTTAACTATCACTGTACCAATTAACTGGTTAATACAGGAAAAGGTATTAAAAGAAGGAGCACTATCATGGTTAGGAGCTGACTTTGCATCAATTGATCTTACCTTCTTACAATTCATTATTTTTATAGCAGTAATTGCGGCCATGGTTCAACTGGTTGAAATGATTATTGAAAAGTTCTCACCATCACTGTATGGCTCACTTGGAATTTTTCTTCCACTAATTGCTGTTAATTGTGCTATTTTGGGATCATCATTATTCATGGTGCAAAGAGATTATACAATAGTTGAAGCTACTGCATTTGGATTTGGATCAGGTACTGGCTTTTTTCTAGCTATTATAGCTTTGGCTGCTATTAGAGAAAGGTTGAAATACTCTCATGTACCGAATGGTCTCAAGGGCTTAGGAATTACTATGCTGATTACAGGTTTGATGGGATTAGCCTTCAAATCATTTATAGGTGTAGCACTCTAGTATATGCTTAGTCTTTAAAATATGTAAAAGAGTGATTTATCACTCTTTTTTTATGCCTATTTCTTGATTTTAATTACCTTAACTGAAATAAAAACTCATAAAATGAAAAAAACATTATTAACAATTGGTCTGTCATTAATTATAATGACTGGTTTTAGTCAGGCTAAGGTGGAGATAGGAATTAAAGGCGGAGCAAATATTTCAAATATAGATTCTAACAATCCTACTGCTACTATAGAATCTGCTTCATCGTTTCATGCAGGAATTTATGGATTGATCAAGTTAGCTAACATTGGAATACAACCAGAAATTTTGTATTCGCCTCAGAAAAATGATGTGGTTGATCCTACACTAGGAACTATTAGCCAAGAAAGGGTATATTTAGATATCCCAATTATGGTGAAAGTTTACGTTCCTGGGGGTGTAAATATCCAGGCTGGTCCTCAATTTAGCGTATTGACCTCTGCAGAGTCTGCTGGTATTGATGTGGAAGATCAACTTAAAGGTGGAGATGTAAGCTTAGCAGCTGGATTAGGATGGGATGCTCCTTTCGGCCTTCAATTAAATGCGAGATATATTCTTGGCCTGAGTGATATTTCAGATAATGCTGCAGTTGAACTAAAGAATAGAACGCTCCAATTTTCTGTAGGATATAAATTGTTCAAGTTGGGACGATAAAGTATTAATTGCTTAATAAAAAAACCGAAGCTTGCTTCGGTTTTTTTATGAGATAAAAATTCTACTTGTTGTCATTGAGAGTCCAATCATATTCTTGAAAGGTGACTTTATAGTCTTCAGGCACTGCGTAAAATCTATATTTATTGATGTATTTGAGAAGCGAGCCTTCTGCCTTAATGAATTGATCGCTATACCAATCAAATATTTTATTTAGCGTGACTGTTTTTTTCTTCTCATCCACTAAGACGTAATTTGGTCTGTCTATTATTAATTCAGCTCTAAATTGAAGTTGTTCTTCAATATTATCTGGTGTGAAAGCATTATCATATAAAAAAGGACAGCTCCTTGCTCCACATCCAAGTGCGAAATGTATCCTTGGATCTTTTGTTTGAAGAATAAGTTTTTTAAACTCTATTTCATCAAGAGTCAGTTGTTCTCGAGCCACCGTGAATTTTTTATTTTTGAAAAAACCTTTAACATCTAAAGGTCTATTGATGGGATAATTATCTCTAATCTGTTTAATAACTAATAGATTATATGCGTTGATATAAAAGGCCGCCTTATAGTTAGCCGTACTGTCTTTTAGATTATGCGTAGCAATCTCTGTAATAAGACCATCAAGCTCTTTTGTATTCTCTTTTAGGTCTGAATAATTCACTAGTCCAAAAACAATTTCTTTAACTAGAAACGAATTAACTCTATCAAAATGACTTTGTGAATGAAGATGAAGGGATACAGTAAATAGTAGAGCAATAAGGTGAAATTTTCTCATGAAAATTATTTTTGATTTTCTTATTAAACAACGATGTAATTCAAGATACCTATTCGAAAGTACTTTAAAGTGTCATTATAAAAATCAAACGACTTTTGTCATTGAATGAACATTTGTATGCAATAAGCAGTATCGGAATTGGAGATAATATTATTGATTTAATTTATCTAAATCAGTTATGATATTGAACACATCTGCAACTTAGCATATGCTGGTCACCTACTCTAGTATGATATATGGTTGCATCATCTTTTTTAAGCGTAATGATGCCTGCTGTGTTACTATCTTTTAACTCATTGTCCCACCAATTTCCACTTACACCAATTCCCTTAAATAGATGGCCAGGTTCACCAAATCCACCGTACAGCATATGCATGTCACTTTCTTTACCTTCCACTAAAAATTTGCCAGAATGATGCCAACCACCAAAAAAGTCAAATAGATATCTCCATTCAATTATTGTTGGCACATGCCAGCCCTCTGGACAAGCTTCGTTTGACTGTTGATAGTTATAAAGACGGCCATATTGTTTTGAATACTCTTCAGTATCATTGTATGCGTAGGATCCTTTTACATTAAATTGAACATTTTCTGCAAACCAAGTACGTTTGATTTCTTTACCATGATGCATTTTTTTGAACGTAATGGTCTTGTATACTTTACCATCTCGTTCATCTACATATGTCCCATTCTCATGTGAAAATTTTTTCTTGTTGTGGTGCTGACCATATGTGCTGTGAGAGAATGTACAAGTAATGAGGAGCAAGGATAAAGATAGTATTTTCATCGTATGACGTTTAATTGAAATTGATTCTAGTAAATTAATGAAAATGATGATTTTTTGACCTTTACTTTAGGAAAAAATGGGTCTATAGGAGATGTCAGAATAGAAAAACTTCATTTTCCTATTAAAAATAAAAATTATAGACACAAAAAAAGTCCTTTGTAAAAGGACTTTTTATTGATTGTTTAAAATTGCTATCAGCAAAGTTCTTTGTAAACCTCTTGAAGGTGCCCTGCTATCATTTCAGCAGATCTACCCTCAATATGATGCCTTTCTACAAAATGTATAAGCTCACCATCCTTAAATAGTGCTACTGCAGGAGATGATGGAGGATATGGTAAAGTATACTCTCTTGCTTTTTGCGTTGCTTCTGTATCAAAACCTGCAAACACAGTTGTCAAATGATCTGGTTTTTTGTCAGACTTTTCAAGAGATAAAAGAACTCCTGGTCTGGCAGTTCCTGCTGCACAACCGCACACAGAGTTAATTACCATTAGAGAGGTTCCTTTCTCATTTTTCATATGATTGTCTACATCATTTGCAGACAATAGTTCGGTAAATCCAGCTGATGTAAGCTGATTTTTCATTGGAGCTACTAATTCCGGTGGATACATATCTATTCTATTTTTATTAATTCTACATAAAACCTAATTCCAACTTAGCTTCCTCAGACATCATCTCAGTTGCATATGGTGGGTCAAAGGTTAATTCTACATTCACATCATTAACACCTTTTACAGCTCTTGCATGTGCTTCAACCTCACTAGGTATTTGTTCAGCAGCAGGGCATGAGGGGGATGTCAAAGTCATGATGATTTCTACGTTATTCACAGGTAGAATATTAATCTCATAAATGAGTCCTAACTCATAAACATCTACCGGAATTTCAGGGTCGTAGACCCCTTTTATTGCTCTAACGATATCTTCCTTTAAAGCAAGAATATCGTTGTTATTGTTTTTAGTTTCACTCATGATTTTTCTCTAGTTGAAAATGCCAATCCGTAAAGTTTCATTTGTTTAATCATAGACGCGAAACCATTAGATCTTTGTGTGCCTATAAAGCGATCCATTCCAATCTGTTTCGGAAAATAAATCTCAGCGTTTATAACATCTTCTGGTGTAGATTGATTCAATACCCGTACTAATAAGCTCACAAGCCCTTTAGTTATCGCAGTATTGGAATCAGCATCAAACTTTATTTTGCCGTTCTCCTCTGTTGCAGCCATCCAAACTTTTGACTGACATCCTTTGACTATATTATCATCCGTTCTACTTTCTTCAGGTAGATCATTTAGCTCTTCACCCAGCTCCATTATATAGTTTAGAGTCATTTCCATGTCTCCATCTAACATAGCAAATTCTTCTATAATGGACTCTTGCCTTTCTTTAATTGATTGCATTAGTTGAATCTTTTTACTATTTGGATCAATGCATCATAGAAGATGTCGATTTCATCTACTGTGTTATAGACTGCAAATGATGCCCTTACGGTTCCATCTATGCCTAAGTGTTCCATCAAAGGTTGAGTGCAATGGTGGCCAGTGCGGACAGCTATGCCTTTCACATCTAATAATTGGCCCAAATCATATTGATGTATACCTTCTATTAGGAATGACAATACGCTTGCTTTTTTGTCGGCAGTCCCTATGGGGGTAAAACCTTTAATATCTACTAGTTTGTCTTTTGCATAGTCCAAAAGCATGTTTTCTTGAGTCTGAATGGCTTCATGACCAACGAATTCTATAAACTGGATAGCTTGGTCGAAGGAGATAACATCTCCAATACTAGGCGTTCCCGCTTCAAACTTGTAAGGGATATCGTTATACGTTGTTTCTTCAAATGATACATTATTGATCATTTCACCTCCACCTTGATACGGCGGAATAGCTTCTAAAATTTCTCTTTTACCATAAAGTATACCTACACCAGTTGGTCCGTACATTTTATGACTTGAAAAACAAAGAAAGTCACAGCCTAAGTCTTGAACATCGATTTTCAAATGAGGTGCTGCCTGAGCTGCATCCACCATAGTTGATATATTTCGCTCGCTGGCATAATCGAGAATCTCCTTTATTGGATTGATCGTTCCTAAAGAATTGGACACATAATTTAGGGCAACCATTTTAGTCTTGTTGCTTACTAGCTTATAGTATTCATTGACAAGTAACTCTCCTTTTTCATTGATTGGAATCACTTTAATAATAGCACCAGTCTTTCTAGCAATGAGTTGCCAAGGAACAATATTGGAATGGTGTTCTAGTTGTGAAAGTATAATTTCATCGCCTTCCTTCAGGAATTCTGATCCCCAAGAATGCGCAACTAAATTTATACTATCCGTAGTGCCTTTAGTAAAAATAATTTCTTCAACTTCTTTTGCGTTGATGAAGTTTTTTACGCGCTCTCGAGTGGCTTCAAAGTTTTTTGTAGATCTTTCTGCTAACGTATGAATGCCTCTATGAATATTTGCATGATCCTTTTCATAGAAATTAACAAGGGAATCAATAACAGGCTTTACAGTCTGCGATGAGGCCGCATTGTCAAAGTAAATTAGTTGCTTTCCATTTACCTTTTGATCAAGAACAGGAAATTGAGCTCTTATTTTTTGGATGTCGAGTGCTACATCAGTTTCCATTTAAGACAACTTTTGGTCAATCAATGATTGTACTTCCTCTTTTACTTCATCAATATGAAGTTGCTCCATTGTTTCTCCTGCGAAAGCATTTATTATCATGCCTTTAGCGCTTTTTTCATCGATCCCACGTGCTCTTAAGTAGAAAATTGCATCTTCATCGAGCTGTCCAGAAGTACAGCCGTGAGAGCACTTCACATCATCTGCCCAAATTTCTAATTGAGGCTTAGTGTTTAATGTGGCATCATCCGATAACAGAATATTGTTATTAGATTGAAATGCATTCGTTTTTTGAGCTTCTTGTCTTACGTATATTTTGCCGTTAAATACACCCGTGGATTTTTCGTCGAGAATACCTTTATAGAGCTCATTGCTATAGGTATTCGGTTTTTGATGATCAACTGAAGTGTTGTTGTCAACATGGGATTTCTTATCTAAAAGAAACAATCCATACATATATGCTTCGCAGTTTTCATCTTCAATGTTAACTGTCATGCTGTTTCTGACCATTGCCCCTTCGAAAGAGAAGGTATTGTTGATGAATTTGCCATCTCTCGCTACATGTGCAAAAGTAGATTCATGCGTATACGTCTCAGATGAATAGTTTTGAAGCCTTGTATGATTTGCGACAGCATTTTTCCCTACATTAAATTCAATATAGGAGTTAGTAAATGACTTGTCTTGAGAAATGATTTTTTCTACAATAGATATTTGATCCCCATCTTTTACATGCACTTTCGTTCGCGGGTTTGAAAACCCATTTGTGAAATGATATAAAAAAATAGGATTTTCAGAACTGGTTGATTCTATTGATATTTCTTGTCGCGAAAGAGCGGTATTCATCAAACTGAATGGATCATGTTTGCCCTCTGAAACATCATTTTGTTTGATTGAATGACCATCAAGTATAACTGAGTACTCTTCAGCAAGCATTCCGTCTATAGTTACGACATGACTTCCTTCAGATCTATACAATTTTGATTTATCAAATGATGTGAATGCAGATCTATTCCAATCAATATTTTTTTCTAGTATAGATACGATCGGTGTGTACTTATAAGCTTCTGATCTTTTGTGTGGTAAGCCTATTTCTAGTAATAAAGTGAAAGCATCATTCTGAACTTTTGATTTTGCCTCAAAACTAGATTTCAGTGCGTCCAATATCATTGCGCTTTCCTTAATCATACCGATGCTACTTCTTCTTTAATCCAATCGTATCCTTTTTCCTCTAGTTCTAGCGCTAGTGACTTATCTCCTGATTTAACAATTTTTCCTTTGTATAGAACATGAACGAAATCAGGAACGATGTAATCAAGGAGCCTTTGATAATGAGTAACGACTATTGATGCTGTGTTTTCATTTTTGAGTTTGTTTACACCATCAGCAACTATTTTAAGTGCGTCAATATCTAAGCCGGAATCTGTTTCGTCAAGTATGGAAAGAGTAGGCTCTAGCATAGCCATTTGAAAAATTTCATTTCTTTTCTTTTCTCCACCTGAAAAACCTTCATTCAATGACCTACTCAATAAAGCTTGATCAATATCAACCAGCTTCATTTTTTCTTTCATCATTTTAAGGAAATTCACAGCATCAAGAGGTTTTTCACCTCTACTTTCTCTGACCTTATTTAGAGCTGTTTTTAAGAAATTAGTTGTTGAAACCCCTGGTATTTCAACTGGATATTGAAATGCTAGGAATATTCCTTTCTGAGCTCTTTCCTCAGGGGAGAGCTCTAATAAATCTTCGTTGTGAAAGGTAACTTCACCAGCAGTTACATCATAATCTTCTCTACCTGCAAGAACAGATGCTAAAGTACTTTTACCTGAACCATTTGGCCCCATAATAGCATGTACTTCACCTGCTTTAACTTCTAGATTAATTCCTTTTAGTATTTCCTTATCCTCAATAGAGGCATGTAAGTTTTTGATTGAGATCATTAATGCTGTCTAATTGAATGTTTTGTGATTGAGTATTTTAAATCTTATTCTTATCCGACACTACCCTCTAAGGTCAGTGCCAATAATTTTTGTGCCTCCACTGCAAATTCCATAGGAAGCTTATTCATTACTTCCTTAGCAAAGCCATTAACAATAAGAGCAACGGCACTTTCTTCATCAATTCCTCTTTGCTGGCAGTAGAAAATTTGATCTTCTCCAATCTTAGAGGTTGTTGCTTCGTGCTCTATTTGTGCAGACTTATTTTTCACATCTATGTAAGGGAAAGTGTGAGCTCCACATAAATCCCCCATTAGAAGTGAGTCACATTGAGAGAAATTTCTTGATCCTTCTGCTCTTTTTGATATTTCTACCTGTCCCCTGTAGCTATTTTGCGAATGACCTGCAGATATTCCTTTCGACACTATTCTTGATCTAGTTTTCTTTCCAAGGTGAACCATTTTGGTTCCTGTATCAGCTTGCTGATAATTGTTGGTAACTGCAACGGAATAAAATTCTCCAACCGAGTAATCCCCTTTCAAAATACACGATGGATACTTCCATGTAACGGCAGAGCCTGTTTCTACTTGAGTCCAAGAAATTTTGGAATGATCACCTGCACAGATGCCTCTTTTTGTTACGAAGTTGTAGATTCCTCCTTTTCCGTCCTTATCACCTGGGTACCAGTTTTGAACGGTAGAATATTTTACCTCTGCATTTTTCGAAGCGTAAATTTCGACAACAGCAGCGTGCAATTGATTCTCATCTCTCATTGGTGCTGTACACCCTTCCAAGTAACTTACGTATGAATCATCATCTGCAACAATTAATGTTCTTTCAAACTGCCCAGTGTTAGCAGCATTTATCCTAAAATATGTTGAGAGCTCCATAGGGCATCTCACCCCTTTAGGTATGTAGCAAAAAGATCCATCAGAAAATACTGCAGAATTTAATGCAGCAAAATAATTATCTTTGGAAGGTACAACTGATCCTAAATATTTTTTCACTAATTCTGGATGCTCATGAACAGCTTCGCTGAATGAGGAAAAAATAACTCCTAATTCCGATAATTTATCTTTGAAAGTAGTAGCTACTGAGACAGAGTCTATTACCGCGTCTACAGCTACTCCTGTAAGACGTTTTTGCTCCGTAAGAGAGATTCCCAATCTTTCAAATGTCTTGAGTAACTCAGGATCAATATCCTCTAAATTTTTTGGTTTACTATCCTGCTTTGGAGCTGAATAGTACTTTATAGCTTGATAGTCAATCTCAGGGTAGTCAACATTAGCCCACTTAGGCTCTTTAAGCGTTTTCCAATGAGCAAACGCCTTTAAACGCCACTCTAGAAGCCACTCAGGCTCACTCTTTTTTGCTGAAATGAATCGAACAATGTCCTCGTTAATACCTAAAGGGGCTTCATCTGCATCAAAATCTACAGACCATCCGTGCTCGTATTCCTTTGAGGTAAATTCTTCTAATATCTGTTCGTCGCTGCTCATATGTTGGGCTACTTTTCTAAGCCGCAAAGATACGACTTATTAATAGTAATTCTAAATAAGAACAAAGAACTTGCAAATAGGTTCGTCGGCGAATAGACTTTTTAAAAAGTAAGGTGTTTGTTCACACTTTCTTCCAATGATATAAAGGTTTCAGTGCTTTCTATTCCATCTACTTTTTGGATTTTATCGTGTAATATATCTTTCAAGTGCTGGGTTCCTTTGCAATAAATTTTGCAAAAAATATTGTAGTTACCAGTGGTATACCTGATGGTTGCAATCTCTGGTATTTCTTCTAGCTGAGAAACTACTTTATCGTACAACGAACTTTTCTCAAGATAGACCCCCAAAAAACAGGTAATATCATAGCCAAGTTTGCCATAATCAATTTTTAATGTTGTGCCCTTTACAATACCCATTTCCTCCATCTTTTTCATTCTCACATGTACAGTCCCTCCCGAAACAAAGACTTTCTTCGCTACTTCAGTGTAAGGCATTTTTGCATCTTCAGAGAGAATATTGAGAATTTTCAAATCCACATTATCAATTTCATAATTTTTACTCATTTTAAATTCATTTATTGTGTTATTTTAAATAATTACATCATTATTTAAATGAAATGTAATTTTACTGTTAATTCATTATAAAATTATCAATAAAAAGATGATTTTGTTAATTTTGAACCTTCTAAGAAAGAAAATTTTGAAAATCTGAGTTTGAAAAAGCTCTGATTCCTAAAGACTTTTTTGGGTTAATGTTGTTTATTTTTATTAGGTCTTGGTAGGGGTGCCGAGACCTTTTTGTATTATTGTCTCCTCATACAATAAGTGGGGAATAGATTTTCTGACTAAACCTAACAACATGAATAAGCAACCTTGGCTCGATAACTACCCTGCAGGGGTACCAAAATCAATAGATGCAGACAAGTATAAAAACTTGCCTGACTTGTTTTCAGAAGCGAGAAAGAAATACGCAGACAAAGAGGCTTATGAAAACATGGGTAAAGTCATAAGTTTTAAAGAACTAGATGAACTTTCAACGGCATTTGGAGCCTACCTGCAGAACGATCTTGGATTGAAGAAGGGAGATAAAATCGCCATACAATGTCCAAATATTCTCCAAAGCCCAATAGCCATTCATGGAGCTCTTAAAGCTGGGCTAGTGGTTGTCAATACTAATCCGCTTTATACATCTTCTGAGATGAAACATCAGTTCAACGATTCAGGAGCTAAAGCAGTTGTTATATTGAAAAATTTCGCATGTAATTTGGAATCAATACTTGCCGAGACTTCTGTAGAGCATGTTATTGTAACAGAATTGGGAGATTTGATTGGAGGAATAAAAGGATCTCTTATCAACTTCGTAGTAAAGTATGTCAAGAAGATGGTTCCATCTTACTCGATAGAAGGGACAATCAACTACAAAGATGCTTTAGCAAAGGGGAAAAACAGCTCTTTGAAAACGCCTGAAATTGATCCTGAGGATATTGCTTTCTTACAGTATACAGGCGGAACAACTGGTGTGTCTAAAGGAGCCATGTTGACTCACAGGAATTTAGTAGCTAACCTACAGCAGGTAGAAGCATGGCTGTATCAGACGGATCTTAAAGAGGGTGAGGAAATATGGATTGCGGCATTGCCATTATATCACATCTTCGCACTAAATGCTCATTGCCTTATTCCGATGAAGTTGGGAGCGAAAAATATATTGATTACAAATCCTAGGGATATGAAGGGGTTCGTTAAAGAGTTAGACAAACACCCTTATACGTTGATTACAGGTGTTAATACATTATTCAACGGATTGCTGAATACACCGGGCTTTGCTGAAATGGATCATTCTAAAATGAAAATTGCATTAGCGGGAGGAATGGCATTACAGAGATTCGTTTTTGATAAATGGGAACAAGTGACTGGGAAGAAGATAGCAGAAGCTTACGGTTTGACTGAAACATCCCCAGGATTGTGTATTAATCCGATGGGAGACGGAAATAGAGTAGGCACTATAGGACTCCCACTTCCTGACAGTGACGTTGTACTATTGGATGATGATGGTAAAGAGGTGCCCATTGGAGAAAAAGGTGAATTGTGTACGAAAGGCCCTCAGGTTTTCAAAGGGTATTGGAATAGGAAAGAAGAAACAAAAAATTGTTTCATAAATGGATATTTTAAAACAGGTGATATAGCAACTATGGATGCTGACGGGTATTTCAAAATTGTAGACAGAAAGAAAGAAATGATTCTTGTTTCTGGATTTAATGTCTATCCAAACGAAGTAGAAGATTGTATAGCTCTGATGGATAAGGTATTAGAGGTAGGAGCTATATCAGTTCCAGATCCTAAATCTACTGAGGCAGTGAAAGTGTACATTGTGAAAAGCGATGAAAGCCTTACGGAAGCAGAAGTGAAACAACATTGTGAAGAAAATCTGACAGGATATAAACAACCAAAGCATATAGCATTCATTGATGAGTTGCCAAAGTCAAACGTTGGAAAAATATTGAGAAGAATCATAAAAGAGAACGATTTAAAAACGAATACATATACCTAGAAATGAAAAATCTAATTACATCATTATTGTTGATTTCAGCAATGTTTGCTTCAGGACAAAATGCTGATACAACCTATTGGAAACGAGGAGGAAGAAGTGCTCTTACGTTTTCTCAAGTTTCTCTAACTAATTGGGCTGCAGGGGGACAGAATTCTGCTGCTATCAATTCCAACCTTAGCCTTTTTGGAGTCAGAACAAAAGGCAGAGGGAAATGGGAGAATTCTTTTGAAGCTGGATTTGGAGTAATTAAACAAGGAGAAAATGACCTTACTAAGTCAGATGACATAATCAACTTTGTTACCAAATATGGCTATCAGATCAATAAAGAAAGTTCAAAATGGTATTTCAGTGGTATTTTGGATTTTAGAACACAGTTTGCCGATGGATTTGACGCATCTGATACTGTGAAAATATCCACTTTTATGGCACCTGGCTATCTAGTAATAGGTACTGGTATTGATTACTATCCAAACAATAAATTTACTTTTTCCCTTCAGCCAATTACGGGTAAATTCACTTTTGTTCAGGACCAAGGATTAGCTAATGCAGGCGCTTTTGGGGTAGATCCCGCAATTCTTGCAGCAGATGGTGTGACAATTGTTACGCCTGGTAAAAATTCGAGAGCGGAGTTAGGGGTGTTTTTTAAGGCTCAGTACGTAAGTGATATTTTCGAAAGTAGACTGGAGTTATTTACAGGGTACACGGAAAATTTTGGAGATATAGATGTGAACTGGCAAAATGCATTAGTGATGAATGTAACAAAGGTGTTGTCCATGAATATCTTTACTCAGTTGATCTATGATAAAGATATTTTGATAGCTGATGAGGATGGCGTTTTGGATGATAGAGTTCAGTTCAAAAGCGTAATAGGAGCTGGATTAGCTTACAACTTTGGTGATAAAAAGAGTAAATAAGTAATTCAAGCATGAATATTGAAGCGGAAGTATAGTTACTTCCGCTTTTTTTGTGTTTTGTAAAATTGCTTATCTGCTACATAGATGATCTTCTTTAATTCAGCGAAGACGATTGTTTCTGTTTTGTTTGTAATGCTTAAGTATTTGACAACATCTATTTCATCTGATGCTTTCACATCCCTTTTGATTTGCTCAATTTCATTTGGCGTAAATGAGAAATGAGCATATACAGATACTTTTGCTGGTTTTTTAAATCTGATGTTGGCTTCTTTCTCCCATACCACATATTCATTCCCAAGAATATTCATCAATTGAATCATATAAATGGGATCTGTTGCAGAAGCCATACTTCCCCCGAATATGGTACCAACATAGTTTTTGTTTTTCCAACTTATCTTGATTTTAACTCGAATATCTAACAAATCGTCAGAGACATGGATAAGCCTACCTGTACTTCTTCTGTACATGGGAGATAGATTAAAACCATGTCTGAATAGTTTGCTAGGTTTGATAAATCGTTTGAGGAAAGAGGCAAGTGAAGCGTAAATTATATGTGTTTAATTGATGCTAAAATAAGCACATGTCACGCATAAATATTGTATTAACTATCCATTCCTTCAGATTTAAAATCGTCTAAAAGAGCCATCATTTTATGATGAATGTCATAAACACTAGTTTTTACTAAGTAGTCTATGCTAAACTTGCAGTAAGCAATAAAGCTGGTAAGTTCTTCGCCTTTGAGATCAGTCATTTCAGCTACCCATTCGCGATTGAATTTTTTATTGGCTAACTCAATATTTCGTTTGTTTTGAAGGATTTTCTGCATCTTTTTTTTCTCTTTCCCTTTTTTGCTGAATACGTCAAGATCAATAGGGATGCCCACAGATAAACCTACAGTAGAATTACTAAGATCATCTTCTGTAACATTTTTTTCAAATTTGGGAACAGCATTCATTCCATATACTTCTAATTCAGATTCAGGTTCAGCTTCTAAAATCATTTGCTTAAAACGAGTATAGTCAGGAAATTCATTGATAACTACTTCTGGTAGAAAAGTGGGATCTGGATTTAGGCTAAACTCCAAAAGTCCCTCCTTAAACCAATTCTTACTAACAGTTTCTATCAAATTTTCAAATCCAATATGCGTGATAATGATAGTGTCTCCTAATTGGGCTGGAATTCTGAATTTACCATATGGATCTAATACAGCTAGTTTGCCACTAGTAATATTTTTAATATGAGCTTCACCGAGAATATTAGTAATGGAAGAATCCTTCACTATCCCGTGAATATATCTTCGCTGAGCTGTGGTGGCTAGAGCAAGAGTAAATATTAATATGAACAATGTGATTCTCAAAGCAGATTCAAATATCTACAAGAACAATACACCTACATAGTTTTTAAGAATCTTTAACATGTAAGAGCTTTTATTTAGGAATGATTGATTTGGCAGGAAAAATGGTAAGAATAACGAGTTCAAATTGGAGGAATTGCATTTTTAATTATTGTATCCCAATTCAAACGACTTTATAGCTACTTAGGGTTATATATCTTTTCTGCATTTTTTCTTACCTCAACAATATCTAATGTCATTGGCTTTAACTCCTGATTTACAAACAATCTCATTTGATCATCATAATGAGGACTATCTGGTTTACTCGAAGCGCCATAGACATTTACCGTCTCAATGATAGGTAAGCCTTTCTCAGGATACCTAACCATCATAATATATGACTCTCCGGCCATCCCTTTGACTTTTCCGTCTTTGTGTTTTGAAGAATACATAGCAGTAAGCACATCAGGAAAACCTCCAAGGGGCATTTCTACATCTCCTCTCACCAATTTTTGATATTCGCCTAGTGTCACATCTACTTTGTTAAAATACTTCATAAGATACTTATGAGCATATATTAGAGACGGTACCATTTGCACTGGTTCAATCATTGTTTTGTCTTCAATGTCTTTGCGCCATCTTAAATGTATGTTGGTCAGCAAAAGGTGTGTAGGACCTACTTGATCAATACTTGAAGACTTATCCCATGATTGAATGATTCTTAAAATCTCATTAGCTCTCTCCGAGGTATCTGATTGCATGGTAAAAAGGGGATTCATATTGACGCTGAATAGAAGGGAGTCTGGCAGTGTTCCATCATATTTGATGGTTAAAAAGTCCTCCCAACTTAGTTTATCATATTGAGAAATTAACTCCATAAACCGAGTGCTTCTATTGTTTTCTGCAGTGCTAAATCCCATTGTGGAATCATAGTTTATTCTTAACATATTGTCAGGTGTCCCAGTAGCGTTGAATGGGGTGTTGTTGGTGTTGAATAGATATCCAGATGGAGGGTTGGTTATTTGAGGGAGATCACTGAAGGAATGATAACCTTCAGATAGGGAAGCATACGTATTTCCTGGGAGAGTCTTTTTCCAATTGTATTTTGGATTTCGCAGGGGTATTTTTCCATTACTCACATAGAAGATATTTCCATCACTATCGGCATAAACAGTATTGAAACTCAAAATAGCAGTCATACTCATGGCTTCTTTAAACTCTTCTAGATTGGTAGCTTTATTCATGTTGTACCACTGTTCTACCGCTCTTACTTCATCAAATACTGCCATTTTGAAAGCGAAATTTCCAGTATCATTTTTCACTACTGGTCCATATTTTGAGTAATAGGCTTTTTTCTTAATGCCTATTTTTAATCCTAATAGGATTTTTACTTTCAATTTTATTTTTCTTTTTTCCAATTCAAACCAATCACTGTCGATGCGATACATATTCTTTTTGTCAGGGTGCATTTCTAGCTGAAAAATATCCACTTTGTCAAAGTAGTTGACTGTGTGAGCCCAACCTAGGTACTCGTTTGTACCATGAAATATTACAGGGCCTCCGGGAAAAAGACCCCCCATCATATTCCAACCTTCGTCACTAATCAAGTGAGCCTCATACCAAGCAGCTGGACCTTCCAGTGGTTGATGTGAATTTATGGCTAAAAAAACGTCACCGTCAGTCGTCTTATTTCTATTTATAGCAAATGCATTGGATCCTTTTACCTCATCTAAATAAGGTTCTATCTTATTGTTAAACAGATTCTGAATGACGCCATCACCACCATCTTGTACAGCCAGTTGCAATACATATGCTTTAAAGATATCTTTTTCGGAAACGGGAAATGTCTTTTTCAGAAGAATCTCACCTGGATGATTTTTCGCATAAGCGTTTAGGCCTGCAGCATATCCTTTTACTAATTTCCTGAATGATGGAGTGGCTTCATTTATATGGGCGTTTACAATATCTTCTACTCTTAGTAGGCCGACCACATAGTCTATAGGAGCTCCATCTTTGCCCAAATGCCTACCTAAAAGTTGTTTAGCAGCCATTACTGTTTGTTGTATAGTAGCAAAGTCATCTTCTGAGTGTGTCCATGCTAATACATATGCTACCTAAGCATCGGTAGGCGCATAGATATGTGCTACGCCAAAACTATCTCGTATT
>JBGCFL010000043.1:0-22155 GCA_045106975.1 Ekhidna sp.
GGCTGATGTATGCACAGAGAGTATCTCTTCTTCGGATAGCATTCTTGGAGCAAAAAGATGCTGCTTAGTCACTGTGCCTTCATAAATCAATTGCTGGGGAAGAAGGTCATACTTCTCCATAGGGAAACGATGCTTTGGTGGAAGCGGGTGATTATAAATAGATGACCATGCGATTTTCAGCATATCCATAAAACTATAAATAAGAGGATAAGTTTGACGATAAACTCATTCAAAGCTTTTTACTAAGAAGTAGATCTTATCTTCGCGAATCCTATTTAGAATAGACACTAACAGGTCTATTTTATGGAGGTAATATTTCACTTTGTCCAAATAGAAAATGAATATAAGTCAACAGATAGTAGAAGAAATAAAAACTGCTCAACATATCGTTATCACAGCACATAAATCAGCCGATGGCGATTCAGTTGGGAGTTCTCTTGGACTTGCACGATTTATAGAGAAGCTAGGTAAAAAGGTAGATATCTGTCACCCAGACCCATCTCCGAGTTTCTTGAATTTCGTGGATACATCAGCTATCATGTTTATGACTGATCATCCAGAGGAAGTAACTTCCTCTTTTGAAAAAACAGACTTGATTTTTTGTTTGGATTACAATTCTACAGATAGGGTAGGAAACGAAATGCAGGAGCTTTTAGAAAAGGCTTCTTGTAAGAAGATCATGATTGATCATCATTTAGATCCTGAAGACTTTACTTCCATGACTGTTTCCGATACTTCAGCTTCTTCTACTGCGCAGTTGATAACGGAGCTTATTCATCAATCGGGAAACAGTCATCTGCTAGATGAAAAAATAGGCACTCCGCTTTATCTAGGTATTTACACAGACACGGGGAGTTTCCGTTTCTCATCAGTGACTCCACGTACTCATACAGCATTATCTCAGTTGTTGGCAGCAGGAGTAAAGCATCACCTAATTCACGAAACGATGACTGATAACAATACCGTCAGTCGTTTACGATTGCAAGGTTTCGCCATGAGTGAGAAGCTAGAAGTTATGGACGAGTACCATGTATCTATTATTTCCTTGTCCAAGGAAGAATTGGAAAAGTATCACTATCAAAAAGGAGATATTGATGGATTAGCCAATCTAGCTTTGTCAATCAAAGGAATGAAAGTAGCCATTGTTTTTTCAGAACGAGATGGGATCATAAAGATGTCTTTTAGATCAAAAGGGGAAGAAAATCCCGTCAATGTCTTAGCATCAGAGAACTTCAATGGAGGAGGACATGCTAATGCGGCAGGGGGAATGAGTGAATTGTCTGTTGATGAAACATTGGCAAAAATAAAAGAGCTAGTACCTCAATATTTTTCGATTAATTAATCTACAACCTTGTTTATATTTCATTTACCAAACTAAACACCTGACATTGAAGTTTGGAATATCATGACTAAAATCATTCAAAGATATTATCCTTTTATACCTATTGTTGGCATGGGGCTTTATCTGGTGGTTTTTGTTTTTTCAGCTATGGATTATCCCGGAGGATCTGAAAATGTACCATCAGCTGTTGGATATAGCTTCTTTCATAATTTTTTATGTGACGTAATGAATCCCATTACCCACGGTGGAGCACTTAATCCTGCTAGATCACTAGCCGTCGTTTCACACTTAATACTAAGCGGAACCATGATTGCCTTCTTTTATTTGCTCCCAGATATGTTCTCTTGGAGCAATCGAAATACACTTGTAATTAGATTCGGAGGCATGTTAACCATGACCGTCTTTGTTTTTATGTACACGCCATTTCATGATGAAATAGTAACAGTTACTGGAGTGTTAGGTACGGTGGCTTTGATTCCATTTTTCATTGAAATGAGAAAATATCCAAATGGACTATTGAAGGTATTGGCTTACGCATGCTTTGTATTAAGTATGGTTGTTTTCTTCATATTCGAAACTAGAATGGGGTACTACTACTTACCTTTTCTTCAAAAAATCACGTTCTTTTTGGATGCTTGGTGGGTGATTTGGGTGAGTATCATTGTGCTCAAAAAACAACAAAAATTAGTATTTTCTAGTGTCAACCCTTGACGCTCTGGTCAAATAGCTAAGTACTCCTATCTCACATTACCTGTCTCTGCAAATTCTGTGATGATGTCCAATGACATGCGCTCTCTTAATCCATTTGCATAGTGCATCTTTTTTACAAGCCCTCTTTCGTTTACAAGGAACTCTGCGGGAATGGTTTTAATGGATTCATCACCTTTTATCAAGTGAACAGGCAATCCTTTCAGCTTGGCTTCAACCACTTTTGGTAAAAGAGAGAAAATATGACTCTTAGTAGATTTTGCTCCCGATTTTTCTACGCCATAGCTGCTATACCACGTTTTTTCAGGATCAGAGATCAGCGGAATAGGGGAGATACTCTTGTGGAATTGACTGGATAGCATCAATTCTTTTTTGGACTCGAAAAAGAAGATCATTTCTAGACCTTTTGCTTTTAATTCCTCATGCTTCTTTTGAAGGCTATGGACTCTTGTGTTACAAAAGGGACATCCGGCATGTCTAAAGAAAGCGATCAATATTTTTTTTTCGAGGTAGTCTTTTAAGTTAATGTTTCTATCAAAAATATCTTTGAGATCAAAGGCTGGTGCTGGCACATTGATGTCCAGCATAATTCGTTCGTTATTCATTGTCGTCATATTCAGTAGGCAACATACGAAGATGAGTACCTATTTGTATTTGTGTTTTGAAAAAAAATATTAAATGAACTTTCTCCCTTTCTATTTTGATTATATCTTCATCTTATGAGTTATTGGGAAGTTGTTCGAAATGCGTACACTGGTTATGCTAATTACCTCTGGAATGATATCATTCATCCCAGTTGGCATAGCTACTTCTACTGGTTGATAGCTATTTCGCTTTTCTTTTTTGGCCTTGAACTGATAGCTCCATGGAGAAAAAATCAATCAAAATTCAGAAAGGACTTTTGGTTAGATACCTTCTATATGTTTTTCAATTTCTTTTTCTTTTCTCTCATTATTTACAATGCAGCTTCTGATGTAGTGGTCAATTTTTTTAATAATGCTTTAGCATCTATTGGAGTGACTAATCTTCTAGCATTTGAGGTGATGAGCTGGCCAATGTGGAGTCATTTACTCATAGGATTTGTGGTTAGAGATTTTGTGCAATGGTGGACACATAGGCTACTTCACAAAGTACCTTTTCTGTGGGAGTTTCATAAGGTTCATCATTCTGTAAAAGAAATGGGTTTTGCAGCTCACCTACGCTATCACTGGATGGAAACGGTAGTTTATAGAACCATTGAATACATTCCACTTGCTTTGATTGGAATAGGTTTGAGAGATTTTTTCATCATCCATATTTTCACATTAGCTGTTGGTCATTTCAATCATTCTAATTTTAAATTGAATCTGGGGTTTCTGAAATATGTCTTTAATAGTCCGCAAATGCATATTTGGCACCATGCCAAGGATTTGCCAGAAGAGAGAAGAACGGGAGTCAATTTTGGATTGACTTTAAGTATTTGGGATTACTTGTTTAAAACCAATTACATCCCGAGGGATGGGAGGGATATTGAATTAGGCTTTCCAGATGATGAGGAGTTTCCTCAAGATTTTGTAAAGCAAGAGCTCCACGGTATTGTCAAGTGATAAACGTATTATTCGGGCTTTTGTCGCCACTTCTTTTTCTCTCCATGCTGCTTTTTAGATTGAAGACGCTTCCTCTGAGATGATTTTGTTGGAGCTGTAGGCTTTCGTTTTTTGGGAACTATGAACGCCTTGTTTATCACTCTCTCTAATTTTCTGAAAGCAGTTTCTTTATTGGTTAGCTGCGACCTGCTACTTTCGTCAGAGAGTATCAAATCTCCCTCTTTCGTAAGTTTAGAAGCTAGTTTGTTTTTGAGTACTTCTTTCTGAGTATCAGTGAATAGTTCCGACTGATGGATGTTAATTCTGAGAATAACTTTGGTCTCCACCTTGTTTACATGTTGTCCTCCAGATCCACCACTTCTAGCAGTAGATACATCGGTCTCCATTTTTAGCTCATCGATAGACATTTTTTTAGTCACAGAGCAAATTTAGGAAGCATTTCATTTATCTCCCTTTATGCATCAGATTCGTGAAAATATCTTTGTGTTATTAGGTGGTAGTACGTACCGTATTCTATCATTTATTTCAGACCTTAGACAAAATTTTAATAACTGCACGGATACATGAATTCAATTAGCCTTAAACACCTCTTATTTTCAACTATTCTATGCGTCTTTTCTTTCTCTTGTTCTGATGACGAGAGTGGTGTAGATACACCTAGCAGCAACCTTGAACAGTATACTCCCGATCAGGCTGATTGGTCCACTTTTGCAACTAAGCCTTTTGAAGGAGGAGTAAATACTTCTCATGATCCTGATGGTGTGGGCTGGATATCTGCAGAAGCTTGGGAAGCATCTAAGTGGGATGGCACCATCTACAATCCTTCAAAAATGAGTAGAGAAAAATTTGCTGATTGTCTATGCCCAAGTGTAGATAGAGTTAGAGGAATACGTGAAGTCTTTTACAAGCATAAGCCGTTTGCAGATAATAATAATCCAACGAAAGCAGAAGTAGATGAATGGCACAGAATAGCCATTAATCACGTACGAGCATTGGTGGGATACACTGAGGAGGATAGACAAGTAAAGAAAGATCATTGCATGTTTGCTAGGGCTTTGTGGGGAGATGAACGAAAATTCACTACCATGTGGGATGAGCAATATCCTGGAAATGTAGGCTCTGCCTATGGACCTTGTCAGGGTTCCGGAAACTCACATTGTGGAGCTACATTCGTGCCTGATCCTAATGATCAAACTGCGTATCTTCCAGTAGATCACTCTGGCTGTACTACGACACAGGGGGCGGAAGGAGTTTTCAGTGGTCCTAAATCAAATATTCCATGGTCGCTCAAGTGGTCACGAGGGTTCTGTAATACCTTAAAGGCAGAAGGTTTTTGGGGCGGTCATGTAGGTCCATGGTTTCATCGAGAAACATTCGGTTTTAGTTTTTGGGATACTGACCCTAGCAACAATAACAACAATGCTATACTAAGAGCTAAGTGGTCTGGTAAACTGATGGCGAGCCTTTATTGTAATCCTGCAGAACCTGACTGTGAACCTTAATTGGGAAAGATAAATCTGGAATTAAAAAAGGTACTTTAAATTATTTAAAGTGCCTTTTTTATTTTTTCAAATCTTAATTGATGAATTATTACATCACCTCGCTTACTTGAACTACAGTCTCAATGTTCGTGAAATTGGGTAAGTATCAATTCCATCACTGAAAACAGAATCAAAAGTCAGATTCAGTTTTATGGAGGGGTTGTGCAACAGCTACGTCTGTTACCACACGTTTTATTTCTCCATTATTATTCCACCGAATGCATATTTACCACTTGGGAGTTCGCTCGTGAACGTGTCGAAAAGCAGCTTCAAGTTCATCCGTTCATGAATACTCATGATAATTGTTCTGACCTTTCTCGTTTCGCTTACAGTTGAATCTTGGTAGTTGTCATTTTCAGGTTCCAAATAGTAGTAAGTTCGTTCAAGTTCTGGTGTTCGAATGCCAAATGAAATTGAAGTTCCATCCACGCCGGTCACATATCCTTCAACATCCTGACAGTTTGGATTGGTTTCAATATTATTGGTAAATCCAATATTCATCAGTTGTTCGACATGGTCAGATGGGACGTTTAAAGTCTGTTCGATAGGTTTCGTTCGTTCTTCTTTTTTGTTCACATTCCAGATTATGTTCGTTAAAGTTTCCTGAAACGTACCGTCAAGATTCTCAATGAGTTCGATTTGTTGAAAGTCAGACCTAGAAATTTGATAAATCCGTTGATGTTTCACAGAGTCAAATGCCGTTCCAGTTCTAAGTCCCTGAGAGTTGGAATAGGTAGATATCAGGAGCAATATGGCGAAAATATTTGCGAGTCGCATATGTGTGGTAACGCCCGTATAGAACGCTGTGCCTATCCGGTGCTTAATGGTGATGAAAGTAGTATTTTCTATGTTTCCTTCCAAGTAGCAGAGAACTTATCGACAACCTTTCTGCGTGATCACCAGCCGGAACCTGCGTGCAGGCCAACTACAAAAATAAGCTCCAGCGAGACCTTCATAATCAGCCATGAAATTCTAAACACAGAAAATGCGGACGTGTCGCACGCACTTGATGAAACGTGAGTAAAGGCATTCGTTTCTATACAATGCTAACCACTTTTTCTTAATTTTTCAAAACATGATTTTTTGATATTTTCTCAATTGAAGTTGTTCCCGCCAATTGCATATCTCTAATTAATTCTGCTTTCAGAATATCAAGCACCATCTCAACTCCTTGCTGTCCAAGCGCACCTAGCCCCCAACAAAACGGTCTTCCAATACAGACCGCAGTAGCTCCAAGAGCTAAAGCTTTAAAAATATCGGTTCCTCTTCTAATTCCACCATCAATTAAAACTGGAATTTCATTCTTAATTTCTGCAACAATTTCTGGAAGACAATCAATTGTTGCTCTGTTACTTTCAAGTTGTCTTCCTCCGTGATTAGAGATGATAATGCCATCAACTCCGCGAGCCTTAGCAAGTGCAGCATCCTCTTTAGTTACGATACCTTTGACTACAATTTTCATATCACAATTTGACTTAAGCCAATCGATCATATCCCATGTCATTCCTGGATCTGAAAAGCCCACTCCATCAGGTAGGATTCCTTCAAAATTCCCCATTTTTAATTTCCCAGTTTGGATAAGTTTCATGAGTGTTGTACCACTTCTTTCTCGATTTCCAACAACTGGGGTGTCAACGGTCAATACACATACTTTACATCCTGCTTTCTCTGCTCTGTCTAGCAATAGTTTAGTGATTTTTCGATCTGGAGTAGGATAAAGTTGAAACCAAAGTTTTGCTTGAGACTGATTTGCTATTTCAGTAACTGAAGAATTGGATACAGAAGAAACAATCATCTGATGTTTTTTCGCAACTGATGCTTTAGCTGTAGCTATTTCACCATCTGGATGAAAAAATCTTTGAAATCCAACTGGGCTTAGAATTATTGGGTTATCCAATTTTTGTCCAAATAAGTCAACATTTGTAGATATATTTCTTACATCAATTAATCTGCGGGCTCTAATTTGAATTTGTTGATAAGCATCAGAGTTTATCTTTACTGTTTTAAGATCATCTGCTCCCCCGTTAAGATAAAGCAGTGCGTCTTCACCCATAACCTTACTTGATAGTTTTTCAAGATCGAATACATTTTTCAAGTACGATAAATCTGTTGCCGGATCAACCTTCGGGCTATTTTCAAAATTACAACTTGTAAATGAAAGAGGTAATGCAAGAGATAATGAGGATAGGCTAACCCATTTAATAAATTGTCGTCTTTGAATCTCTGAGTCAATCTTTGAATTTGATTTCATCTTAATTTATTGTGGTTAACATTAATGTATCGCGCACAGTGCGCAATATCTACCTTTCAAATATAGTTTGGTATCTCTTAATGCGAAGTGAGCCATCTATCTAATGGGGTCTATAAATAAGAAAAGCCATTTTTATAAGTACTTATATTCGTTTATAAACACTTATAAAAATGGCTTTCTATTTCGAAAAAGAGTTTACTCTTTCTCCCAAGTATTATTTTCTGGATTAATGTCCGCCATTACATTGGTTTCGTCTATCACAATGGATTGGATATTGGATAGGGGAGTGTCAATGGAAAATGAGTAAGCGGTGTGTGTCCATGACCAATCAGGAAGAATGGTTCTTTCTAAATCAGTCTCATTTGGTTTTTCACCTCTCATCATGGCCAATGGAGCATAGTATATTTTCTTAGATCCATCAGTCATCGTTACATAGACATCTACTGGCATTGGCATTTTGCCTACTCTTTCTAATTGAACAGTTGTTTTGTTATCTGTTTCATTTACCGAGCTGACAGCATAGTCAATAGTGTGTGTCGTGTTCACGAAGTAATCATAATACCAGTCTAGTTCTATGCCAGAATGTTTCTCCATAACACGAATAAAATCATTTAACTGAGGGTGCTTAAATTTCCATTGGTTGAAATACTTAAGCAGTCCTGCGTCTCTGTTTTCTTTTCCTATTATGTAAGCTAACTGAGCAATGCTAACCGCTCCCTTAGAGTAGGCAGCTCTTCCGTATGCAAAATTGGTATTGAAGTGATCTGAGTGAGTGCTCATAGGTTCTTCTTTTCCGCTTTTAGCCAAACTGAAGTATCCTCTGTAGCTTCCAGCATTGGCAATTTTCATATCTCTACCAAATAAATGAGACATGGTGAGTCCTGAAGCATAGGAGGTGTAGCCTTCGTCCATCCATGCGTAGTAACTTTCATTGGTTGCTAGAAGTCCTTGATACCAGCTATGTAGTGCTTCATGCACCGTTACTCCTACAAGGCTATTCAAATTCCTTTCTCCTGTAATTAAAGTGGCCATTGGGTACTCCATGCCACCGTCACCACCTTGAATGATAGAATACTGTGGGAAAGGGTACTTCCCAAAATTTGTTTGAATGTAATCGAATGCTTTGACTGTCAAATCAGGAAGTTTATTCCACTCTGCCGTTTTCTCACCTTCTTGATAGAAGAAATGTAGTAATGGCCCATCTGAAACTTGAGCAGTCACATGCTTGTAATCTGGATCAGCAGCCCAAACAAAATCATGTACGTTTTCCGCTTTGAACTTCCAAGTCAATTTTTTCCCTTTTCTCTTTACTTCTACACCTTCATCTTCATATCCGTAACCAATTTCATTACTGTTCTGTAGTATTCCAGTACCAGCGAGTATGTAGTTTTTGTCTATGGCGATGTTTACTTCGAAATCTCCCCAAGGAGCATAAAACTCTCTTGCTACATAGGAGTGAGTGTGCCATCCTCGTTCATCATATTCTGCCATTTTAGGAAACCATTGAGCCATAGAATAGTCAATGCCTTCAGCATTGTTTCTTCCACTTCTTCTGATTTGCACAGGCACTTGACTGTTGAACTCCATGTTGAAAACTGTGGATGCGCCTGGTAAAATGGGACTGTTCAATGCCACTTCCATGACAGTGCCTTCTATGATGAAGGAAAGATTTTTACCATCTTGATTCAAAGAGCTTATTTTGTGAAAGCCAATCTCTGTTTCATCCAACTTAGATATCCTGTCTTGTACTCTTGCGTCTGGATCTTCAATGGATCTACTTCTTACATCCATCATACTTTCTGGTTGGAAAGCATTGAAGTATAAGTGAAAGAATACCCTATTCAACGTGTCAGGACTATTGTTGAAATATTTCAATGTTTGAGCCCCTTCAAATTGGTGTTTCTTGGTATCAAAATCCACATCCATTTTATATTCTACTCGTTGCTGCCAATAGCTCTGAGCGTTGGTGAAATGGAATGAAATGACGAATAATAGTAGGAGAATTTGTTTCATGATAAAATTAAATTTCATTTTATGAAAAAAGATTAGTCTAGTTTCAAACATTTTAGGTTGTTACGGGTATATTAGAGCAACCATTAACCAACCAAACAACCTAAATATGGAAAAAATTGTAGACTTTGTTTTATTAATTGTACTCGCATTTGGATCAGCTATCCTCTTCACTTTTGCAGTAATTTGGAAATTTCTTCAAGCGATGTATCAGTTAATTATGTCAAAATAGTTTAAACATCCACTTTGGCGTATTTAGCATTCTTCTCGATGAATTCTCGTCGAGGAGGTACTTCATCGCCCATAAGCATAGAGAATAGATGATCTGCTTCGGCAGCTGACTCTATTGTCACTTGCTTTAATGTTCTATGTTCTGGGTCCATAGTAGTTGTCCAAAGCTGCTCAGGATTCATCTCTCCCAGTCCTTTGTACCTCTGCACTCCTACAGCATCCTCTTTTCCTTCTGGTGCCATTTCACTCGTTACTTTCACTCTATCGTCTTCTGACCAAGCGTAACGTTCCGTTTTTCCTTTCTTAAGGAGGTAGAGTGGGGGTAAAGCAATATATAAATACCCGCTTTCTATTAGACTCTTCATATATCGGAAAAAGAAGGTAAGAATCAATGTTCTAATATGACTACCATCAATATCTGCATCCGTCATAATGATGACTTTGTGATATCTAAGTTTCGTCATGTTGAGTGCCTTTTCATCTTCTTCCGTTCCGAAAGAAACACCCAATGCGGTGATCATATTTTTGATCTCCTCATTGTCATAGATTTTATGTTCTTGTGCTTTTTCTACGTTAAGTATTTTACCTCTTAATGGTAGAATAGCTTGAAATTTTCTATCTCTTCCTTGCTTCGCAGATCCACCTGCAGAATCTCCCTCAACTAAATATATTTCACAAGCAGCAGGGTCTTTGTCGGAGCAATCCGCCAATTTTCCCGGTAGTCCTGTTCCTGAGAGTACGTTCTTTCTTTGAACCATCTCTCTTGCTTTTCTTGCAGCATGTCTTGCTTGAGCAGCAATAATTACTTTAGATACAATTTGCTTAGCCTCTCTAGGATGCTCTTCTAGATATTCATTTAATATTTCGCTAACACATGTGTCAACTGCGCCCATCACCTCAGAGTTACCCAATTTAGTCTTGGTTTGCCCTTCAAATTGAGGTTCAGCCACTTTTACGGATATCACTGCAGTCAGTCCTTCTCGGAAATCATCTCCTGCAATATCTACTTTCACTTTGTCTAGAAGACCAGATTTGTCAGCGTAGCTTTTTAGTGTTCTTGTAAGTGCTCTTCTAAATCCCGATACGTGCGTACCGCCTTCATGTGTATTAATGTTGTTTACATATGAAATAACATTTTCTGAATAAGAAGTATTGTAGCTAAGAGCCACCTCCACAGGAACAGCTCCTTTATCGCCTATCATATAAATAGGCTCAGGGATTAATGTCTCTCTGGTGGAATCCAAATATGAGACAAACTCAGCAAGACCGCCTTCAGAGAAGAACGTTTCTTTGAGAGCGGTACCGTTCTCATCCAAATCTCTGTGATCGATCATGTGGATGGTGATCCCGGCATTTAGAAACGATAGTTCTCTTAATCGAGTGGCAATAGTTTCAGAGTTGTATTTGTTGGGGGAGAAGATACTCATGTCCGGTTGGAAATGAATGATCGTTCCGCTTATATCAGTTTTACCAATCTCCTTTACAGAATGCTTCGGAATACCTATGCTGTACTCTTGTTCAAAGACTTTGCCACCTCTATGTACAGTAGCTACTAGCTTAGAAGAAAGTGCATTCACACATGAAACACCTACACCGTGCAGACCTCCAGAAACTTTGTAAGTGTCTTTATCAAACTTACCACCAGCATGGAGAACAGTCATCACTACTTCGAGGGCACTTCTACCTTCTTTTTCGTGCATGTCTGTTGGGATACCTCTACCATTATCAGTTACTGTAATGGATTCGTCAGTATTGATTTCAACAGTGATGGTATCACAGTGACCAGCCAACGCCTCATCTATAGAGTTGTCAACTACTTCCCAAACCATGTGATGAAGACCTTTTATGCCAATGTCTCCGATGTACATTGCCGGTCTTTTTCTTACCGCTTCTAGTCCTTCAAGTACTTGGATGTTATTCGCTGAATAATTCCCTTGCTTGTTTTCTTTATCGTCTGCCATTTATGTTGATTATTCTTGAATGAGTTGATTTAAGGATAGTTTAATGCCCTCAGTCATGATTGTCTCATTCAGGTTTCAATGTTGTCTTTTTCGAACGTTCAAAGATACTAAAAATATCACTATTGAGACCTTTTTTATACGGATGGTCTTACGCTAGTACTGCCCTGAACCAAGCATAACCAATGTACACGCTTGAAGTGCTTCTATCCCCTTTTCAGAGGCTTTTTTTTCCAATGCAGAATTCTCAGCTCCAGGATTAAATATGATTCTTTTTGGGTTTAATGAAAGAATGTAATCCTCCCATTCTTTTTGATTCTGAGCGCCTACATACATGGTGATTGTATGGATATTATCAAGCGCTGGTTTGCTCTTCAAATCAATTATAGAGTGTCCAAAGACTTCTCCTTTTTTGATGCCAATAGGAATAAACTCCTTCTGATGTTTAGTAAGTCTTTCAGCAGCTAGGTAGGCATATCTGTCGGGGTTAGTTGTAGCTCCGAAGATGAGGGTTTTTTCACTCATAGTGTTTTGCTTTTACTTTTTGGTCCTGCGAATCCAATGTTTATACCTAATAACAATGGAAAGAAGACAGAGGATTTTATAACAGGATCAAAAAACGAATCGAGTGATCGAAAGTTGTCTTCCCGATTGTAGGACCTTTTAGATATACCAATGCCAATAAATGTATCTAGTGTGAGCCCTTTATTTCCAGGATCTTTCATCCATCTATTTCCCACAAAAATACCGTACCCAAAACTCTGCTCTGCTAAATTTCCAAAGCGCACATCTTGAGCAATGTCTGGATCTATTCGCTCCAATTGATGATTGGTGTAGCCAAATGAAACTTGATGTCCGAAATAAGGCATTCCTAATTTTTGATCTTGATGATAGAATTTTTGTCGAAAATGGACTTTGACTCCACGTTCATAAACTGTGTTTGGTGTTACTTCCGAATCAGGAATGAAAAAAGGATTTCGTATAATATCTATTTGTAATTCATAGCCAAGACGTTCTTGCATATAGTATTCTATAGCAATTGGAATTTGCTTGTCTAACAGCCAGATTGGATTTGTTCCAATGATAGCGGCTCTGTACTCATTTATTCTTGGCTGAAAGTAAGTCCAACCTCTTCGCTTGAATTTGTATTCAGGTTTCTCAAATTGTTCCTTCTCGACAATGTCCACTGATTCACGAATTTTGAAAATGGGTTTCTCATCCTCGTAAATAGGAGTGTAGGTTCCTGCAAGCGATCCATCAGAATTAAAAAGTGTCCATTCTCCAATCCGCTTATCATTTTCAATATGCCCTTTCATCTTCACAGTGCCATTGGCGTAGTAGCCAGTGTACTCTCCTTTTCCATTGATCAAATCAGCTTCACCTTCTATATCTCCATTTTCACTGTAGTAATACCATTTACCTGTTTTGACGCCATCTACAATTTCACCTTTTGATTTTTGACTGCCATTCGGATGATATTCTTTGAAGTCTCCATTGCCTTTTTCGTATGCTACTTCACCTTGTAGTTCTCCAGTAGGATAGAACAGTTTCCAGTACCCGTCTTTTCTATCGTTGACAATGCTTCCTGATTGACTGATTTTGCCGTTTTCATGGTAATACTTCCAATCTCCTGTTCTCAGTCCATTACTGTATTGGCCTGTAGCAGCCAACTCACCATTTTTATGATAATAGTTCCATTTTTCTGTTCTCAGTCCTTTTTGAAAATTGCCTACAGCTTCTTTTTCTCCTGTTTCAAAGTAGTATGTCCATTCTCCATCACTTTTCCCATCGGTATTCTGACCTTCCATTCTTCTAGCTCCCGAGGGGAAGAATTCCACATAATTTCCAGATCCATCTTCTAGTAGTGCTTGAGCTTTGATGGCTCCACCTTCAAAAAAATAGTTCCAGATTCCCGTTTTTTCGTTTTGATCATACTTGCCGCTACTTTTCTCCCCACCGTTTTCAAAATAGAAAGTCCAAACCCCTTGTTTTGTCTTGTCTTTAAGGAGGCCAGTGGATTTGATGTTTCCGTTTTCAAAATAGTAAGACCAGTTTCCTTTTGCCTCTCCTTTTTGATAATTACCCTCAGCCTTTTTTCTACCATTTTCATAATAGTAAATCCAAGAACTATCTGGCTGGTTATTGGTGTACCATCCTAAAGTCTGAAGTGACCCATTCAAATAGAAAGATTCATACAGTCCGTTTAAAGCTGTGTCGGATAGGGAAAAATGATAGATTTCCTGAATTTTGCTGCTGTCAGAATCAAAATACCTCTTGCCTTGCTGTATCTGACCCATAGAAAAGAATGAGGTAAGAAAAAGAACGATATATATCGTTCTTTTAAGCATGGAGGCTTTCAAAGACACTTTTGAATTTCTTACCCCATTCGTTCATTTCCTCTTCTGTCCATAGTTCTGGATAGAAAATGACTCTTTGTCTTCTTGGAGGAAGATACTTTTGCCAGTTGGTTCCGCCAGATGCTTTTATTACGTTAGGATCTTGCTGTAAATATCGTGTAGCAGATTTCAAGTGTTGTAATGGCCAATCTACATTCGCTTTCTGGTCTAGTTTTTTTAACTCAGTTATTATTTCTCTGCTACCTTCATAATGCTGATGATACTTCTTTCTTAGGTTGGTATGTTTTAAATCATTGCCCAATTCAATAAACTGCTTGCTGTATTTTGCCTCAAATTGACGAAGAGTTAAGGTTTTCTTTCCTGTGGCTAACTCTGTTGCCCCTGCTTTCCAATATAAGTTTTCATAGAGTGCCTCAATTGAGTCTTCCTCTTTCAACTCCTCCCTCATGTCAGTGTTGACTAACATGTTGAAGTCTGTAGAGTGTATTTCCAACATTCTATACTGAGCTGACTGAAAACCACTAGCCGGCAATAGTGCCATTCTGAAAGCAAGAAACTGATCTTGATCCATACCATCTGTCATGACATCAAAAGAATCGATCAAATGATCTAAGTACCTATTTATTCTTTTTAATCTTTTAATAAATGTAGGCTCATACACAGGATCTGAATGAACAGCTTGCTCCATTTCATTCAAAATCATTTTGAAATAAAGCTCTGTTACTTGATGGTATAGTATGAATATCTTCTCATCAGGAATAGCTGTTTTCGGAGATTGGAGACTTAAAAGTGTGTCTAAGTGTATATAATCCCAATAGGTGAGGTAGTCAGAATAGAGCAAACCATCTAGGTAACTGGATAGGTCTTGACCCATTGATTCGTATTTTTCTCCCAGTTTCTTCAACTGTTCTTGAATATCAGCTCCTATTTTTTGATCGCTCATTCTATTGAATTTATTCCGTTGTAAATTTGCGCCAAAATATTAACAACCCATATAAAAAATCACTTTCAAATGAGTGCAGAAAAGCGAAATTTCGTTGATGAATTTGAATCTCCTGACTTCTACGGATTAGATGACTTGCTTACTGAGGAACATAAGTTGATCCGTTCTTCTGTGAGGGATTTTGTTAAAAAAGAGATAACTCCATTCATAGAAGGATGGGCTGAGAAGAATCACTTTCCCTCTGAAATGGTAAAGAAATTCGGTGAAGTTGGAGCCTTTGGACCAACTATTCCAGCAGAGTATGGTGGTGGGGGATTGGACTATACTTCCTATGGTCTGATCATGCAAGAGATAGAGCGCGGTGATTCAGGTATGAGATCTACAGCTTCTGTTCAGGGATCGTTAGTTATGTGGCCAATATATGCTTACGGTAGTGAGGAGCAAAGAAAGAAGTACTTACCCAAATTAGGTTCAGGTGAATGGTTGGGATGTTTCGGTTTGACAGAGCCAAATCACGGTTCTAATCCAAGTGGAATGGAAACTCGATTTGAAGATAAGGGAGATCATTACCTATTGAATGGAGCTAAAATGTGGATTTCTAATTCACCACAAGCCGATGTAGCGGTAGTATGGGCTAAAAATGAAGAAGGAAGAATCCATGGCTTGATAGTGGAAAGAGGAATGGAAGGGTTCACTACGCCAGAGACACATGGAAAATGGTCTTTGAGAGCGTCATGTACTGGTGAGCTTGTGTTCAGCGATGTGAAAGTACCAAAAGAAAACTTACTTCCCAATAAAAGCGGTTTGGGTGCGCCAATGGGATGTTTGGATAAGGCAAGATATGGTATTGCATGGGGAGCAGTAGGAGCAGCAATGGATTGTTATGATTCTGCACGTAGATATGCAATGGAGAGAATTCAGTTCGATAAACCATTGGCAGCTTTCCAATTGACACAAAAGAAACTTTCTGAGATGCTGACTGAGATTACCAAAGCACAATTGCTTAATTGGAAATTGGGCAAAATGATGGACGAAGGAAAAGCCTCTACTTCACAGATCTCAATGGCGAAAAGGAATAGTGTAGAAATAGCATTGAACATCGCTAGAGAAGCAAGACAAATACATGGAGGAATGGGAATCACTGGAGAATATCCTATGATGAGACACATGATGAATTTGGAGTCTGTTGTGACCTATGAAGGAACACATGATATTCATCTATTGATTCTAGGTGCAGAGATTACAGGTATTCCAGCGTTCAAGTAAGAAAAGAATAATTATAAGAAGAGAAAAGGCGCCTTGAGCGCCTTTTTTTATTCAATTTCAAATCGAACTAATACTTGATAATCAAGTTGAATTTTTTCAAAGCTCACTGGCTCTGAATAACTACCAGCCAATGCTCTTTTTGCGGCTCCAGTGTAAGAGTAATGCATGTCGAATGGATAGCCATAATCTGACTCAAGGTCTACTTTTTCTTCAATAAAAAGAGTACTTCCTACATCTTGGCCAAGCTCCTCCATCATGTTTTCAGCCTTTGCTTTAGCAGACTTTACAGCGTTTACTTTTACCTTCATTTTTAGATTATCCATTTCTGAATGATCGACTTTGGTTATGTCTACATTATAGATGCCGATGCTCCCAAGTTTTCTAAAGACAATAGCAATCTGCTCTGGTGAGTCTAAAACCAGAGTATAATCTTTACTGGTTTTTAAGGTGGCTTCAAGAAAATTGTAGCCCATACTACCACTCATATTCTGAATAGACAATTGATCCATGTTAACCCCAATCGCGGTTAAAGAATCAATCATTTGCTGCTCCCATTTTTCGATAGGAAGTTTCTTTTGATTCTTCTCCCGTAATTTGATTGATAAGTGAATTTCATTAGGGACAACTTCAATACTTCCCTCTCCAGTCACCTCAATGTATGGAATACTATGGATAAATTTTGATTGCGAAAATGACGATGTACAAAAGCTGATAAGTATTACTATTAATATGTTTCTCATATTATTGAATACAGATCAACGAAAGAAAGTAAATCGCTTTTCTATCAGTTAAGTGTATTTGCAATCGAACAGTTTAGAGTATTCGACCTATCCTTACTTTCGAAACCTAGAAGTTGATCAAAACATTTGCTTGTTCATCTATTCTTTTGATACTAGAAGGGTCAATGAGTTTTCCATCTTTCATTAAAGAATCAACTTTAATCAGTTTTGGTTTATTGGCATGTACGGTCATTCCTAGATAGTTGAAAATATCTGTTAAATGACTCATTGCAATAACACTGCCTTGCATTCCAGCAGAAAGGCCAATCATACCGCACTTCTTACCCTTCAATGTATCTGGGAAAGTAAGTCCATCTAAAAATGTTTTAAGGATGCCGGGGAAAGAACCATTGTATTCTGGCACTACGAAAATGTACTTCTGAGCAATATTCATTCGTGATTGCAGTTCATTGAAGCCTTCATTTTTCCCTTGATTCTCATAAAGAGCCGTGTTAGAAAAGTCGGCAGGTAAGTCTACCAGATCAATTAAGTCTGTTTCAATACCTTTAGATTGAAGGGTCTTTTGATAGTGTTCTGCGATTTGTTTTGTGACAGAATTTTTTCGGTTTGTTCCGCTAACGATTGTAATCATTTTTTGATTTAGCTCAAGTTTTATTCAAACGGACAACACGATAAAAATAATTGTCCGATAATTGCGTTTTGATGTGTCTAGCAATTGCCAGCGCAAATAAACTACAAACCATAAACCTTCATTTGCTCTTTTAGTTCAAAATGTCAATCATAGTAGAACAACTTACCAAAATTTACGGCTCTCAAAAAGCACTGGATAATGTTTCCTTTACAGCAGAGAAGGGAAAGATCACGGGTTTTTTAGGACCAAATGGTGCGGGTAAGTCAACAACGATGAAGATAGCCACGGGCTACATTGGTTTGACCTCTGGTAAAGTGCTGGTGAATGGAGTAGATGTGTCAGAAAATCCTTTGGAGGTGAAGAAGCTGACGGGTTACTTGCCGGAGCACAATCCTTTATACCTAGAAATGTATGTAAAGGAATACTTGAATTTTGTGGCAGCTTCTTATAAAGTTAAGAACAAAAAGGAGCAAGTAGATAAGATGATTGACCTGTGTGGATTGGAGCGAGAACAAAAGAAGAAAATAGGAGCCCTTTCAAAAGGATACCGTCAAAGAGTAGGACTAGCACAGGCATTAATACATGATCCAGAGGTATTGATATTGGATGAACCCACAACTGGACTGGATCCTAATCAACTAGTCGAAATTCGAAAGGTGATCAAAGAAGTGAGTAAGGATAAGACGGTGATCTTATCGACTCACATCATGCAAGAAGTGGAGGCACTTTGTGATAAGGTGATCATTATCAATAAGGGAGTAATAGTAGCTGACGATGAGGTGAAAAAGCTAAAGTCCATGAAGAGTGATCTTGTTGTATATCTTGTTGAATTTGAGGAGTCCATAAATGAAGAACTGTTCTCTGCTGTAGGATTAGAAATTAATAAGGAAGCGGATTTTATTTATCGAATTGCGGATAAGGAGGATGCTAGAAAAGAGATAATGAAATTGGCAGGGGAACATTCTCTTCCGTTGATTAATATTTCTAAAGAAGAGCAATCATTAGAAGGAGTGTTTCAAGAATTGACGAAGGAGAAATGAAAACTGTGAAGAAAGGAGTCGATCTTGATCAATTGGTGAAAAACTTTAATCGAAGCAACTATCCCCTTGAGGGGATTATAGGGGTGTTTCTTATTGAAATGAAAAACACCCCCCTAACCCCCCTAAAGGGGGGAGTAGTTCTTCGTCGAATGATAGAGGTATTCTTTGCCAATACTATTTCAAAAGAGGCGGTAGTTTGTCGGAATAACACAATAATTGGTCGAGCTAACTATCCCTTGAAGGGATTATAGGGGTGTCTTTCTGAATATGAAAAACAAAATCATCCCATATAGACAAGATTTAAAGGAAAAGGCAAGAGGCTTGAGAAAGAATAGTACACTTTCAGAAGTTTTGCTTTGGCAAGAAATTCAGAAAAGGCAGTTGGGAGTTCAGTTTCACCGGCAAGTACCTATATTGGATTTTATAGTTGATTTCTATTGTCATGAGCTTCAACTTGCGATTGAAATAAATGGAAATTCTCATGAATGGAAAGTGAGCTATGATCAAAAACGGATTGAGAAACTAACTGGAAAAGGAGTAGAGGTATTGATTTTTGATGATCTTGATGTCAAACAAAATATTAAATGGGTGTTAAATGAAATTTTGAGGAAGGTGAATGATGAGGGTTAATCTAATCCACTTATACACCCCCCAACCCCCCTCAAGGGGGGAGTCGTTCCAGATAACGATGAAAGTTAATTGTCCCGATTGTCAATGGATTATTGATAATTTCAAAAGAAGATGATCACTATTCTAAAAAAAGAAATAAACGAGTTCCTAGACTCACTGATTGCCTATGTGGTCATTGGTGTTTTCTTGTTAGGAATAGGACTCTTGATGTGGGTTTTTCCCGATACCAATGTATTGGATTATGGGTATGTAAGCATGGAAACTTTATTTTCGTTGGCTCCTTATGTTTTCATGTTTTTGATCCCCGCTATTACCATGAAATCCTTTGCTGAAGAAAAACGAAATGGAACCATTGAGCTGCTTTACACTCTTCCATTTAGAGATATAGAAATAGTAGGAGGTAAGTTTCTAGCAGGTTTTCTACTCGTCATCTTCTCTATTCTTCCCACGATCGTATATTACTTTTCACTTTCGTATTTAGGAAATCCTGTTGGCAATATCGATACCGCAGGCATCATAGGTTCATATATTGGATTGATTTTATTGGGAGGAATTTTTACAGCCATCGGCGTACTCTCATCAGCTCTCACTGGAAATCAAATCATCTCCTTTATTCTCGCAGCATTTTTATGTTTCTTTTTTTATGCAGGATTTGATTCAGTAGCAGCAATCAATATTTGGTCAGATACATCCTACTTGATTCAGAGTATCGGCATTCTTTCACACTATGAAGTTTTGAGTAAAGGTCTTATCGATTTTAGTGATGTAGTTTACTTCCTCTCAATGATCACACTGCTTTTGTATGTTACTCGTATCATTCTAAATGTACAAAAAGGATGAAGTTAGCGAAGCAACATATTATTCTTCAGACCATCGCAGTTGTCCTCTCTGTTTGGTTGGTTAATCAACTAGCAGATCGATTTAAAGTAAGAGTTGATTTGACGGAAGAAAAGCGATATACTATTTCTGAATCAACAAAGACATTACTTTCTGACCTTGATCAGGACGTGTTTTTTGAAGTGTATTTAGCAGGTGAGTTGCCCTCTAATTTCGAACGATTCGGAACATCCATCAAAGAAATGTTGGAGCAGTTTGCCATTGAATCGGGTAACAGAATCCAATTTAAGTTCACTGATCCTTCTCAGGCTAGTTCTACACAAGCGAGGAATCAATTTTATCAATCTTTAGTAGATAAAGGAATACAAGCGACCAACTTGAGCTATAAGAGTGCGGATGGAGATAAAATGGAAAAAGTCATTTTCCCAGGAGCCCTTGTGTCCATGGGTGTAAATGAAATTCCTATAGATTTGATCAATGGGAGTAGTGCAAATAATCCTGAAGTGATTCTGAATCAGAGTGCAGAGGCTTTAGAGTATGAATTGGCATCAGCTATTGTCCAATTGTCTGGAGGAGGAGCGAAAAAAGTGGGTTATGTTTTAGGACATGGATCACCTGATTCACTAGACATTGCGGGATTTAGAAACACAGTTCTCTCCAAGTTCGAACTCTTTAATATTTCCCTCAATGGAAGAAAAGAACTTGTAGGATATGATGCGGTTGTCATTGGAAAACCTACTTCTAAATTTTCTGAGCGGGAAAAGTACTTGATTGATCAATATTTGATGAGAGGAGGTAAACTTATTTACTTCATTGATGCTTTGAGTGTGAGTATGGACAGTGCTGCTGGGGAGGGAACAGTTGCTATTCCTTACGAGACTAATTTGACAGATCAGTTGTTCAAGTATGGTGTCCGAATCAATCCAAATTTTGTATTGGATGTAAATAGCGGACAAACACCCGTAGTGGCAGGAAATGTGGGTGATCAACCACAGATACAAATGATTCCTTGGCCATTTTTCCCTGTATTGACCAACTTTTCTAAGCATCCATCAGTGAGAAATTTAGATGCCATTTTAGGCCGATTCATTTCTTCTATTGATACTGTGAAGGCCGATGGAGTTAAGAAAACGCCTTTGCTTTCAACGAGTGCTTACACCAAAGAATTGGGGCCGCCAGTTCGTGTAGCATATAATGATTTAAGGGATGAGTTGAGGCCAGAAAAATTTACAGATGGCCCGAAGAATGTTGGGTATTTATTAGAAGGTAAATTCACCTCACTTTATGCGAATCGTTTAGTGCCCAGGGGATTTGATAAGACTGAATTTATATCAAGGGGAGTGGAGAGTAAAGTGATAGTGATAGCAGATGGTGACATTATCAGAAATGATGTTGATCCAGAAACCTTGCAACCTTTGGCTTTGGGAGTAGAACCTTACACAAAAGCGACTTATGCAAATGACGACTTTATTCTAAACATGTTGGATTACCTCACAGATGAATCAGGCTTGATTGAAACTCGATCCAGGGAAGTAAAAATTCGTCCTTTAGATCGTGTGAAAGTGAAACAAGAAAAAACCAAATGGCAAGTAATTAATTTAGGGGTACCTGTATTGTTGATTTTGTTGATTGGCGGATTGAAGTGGTTTTTGAGGAAAAGAAAATATGCTAACTGATGAGTAAAAGCCTAAAATACATTGTCCTCATCGTGGTATTACTGATTGCGAATATGTGGCTATTTTTCGCTGATTCATGGACTAGTGATTCTAAAACTACTACCTATTTTAATGCTGAAGATATGTCATCAGTAAGCATGATTCAATTTGTCTTGGAGAATGAAGTAGTGAAAATAGAGCGTTCTGAGCAAGGTTGGACACTCAATGATGAATTTAAGGCTGACGATGGATTTGTGACCACTTTGATTTCTGTTTTGCAAAGAGTAGAAGTGAGCAGAGCAATTGGGTCTTGGGAACAAGAAATATTAGGATCCGTTGAAGTAGAGTTTGATTTTAACAGTCGTTACAAATTTGATTTCGCATCCAATGCTACTAGAACAAAGTCCTATTTCATTGAAGAGGGGGTTG
>JBGCFL010000044.1:0-14262 GCA_045106975.1 Ekhidna sp.
CAATCTATGCTTATAAATTAAAATGTGAATCGATAGAATATTCGATTTATAATGGCTTAAAAGTTAATCATGATAAAAATCAGATTCTATCCTTTCATTCATCATGACAACTGTGATGTGCTAAAAATAGCTTTGAGTCAAACTCTGATTCATGCAAGATTTAAAAAAATACGACAAGCCTGTTCCAAGATATACTAGCTATCCCACTGTTCCTTTTTGGGAACTTGAAAATTTTTCTGTAGAAGCCTATGACAAAACGCTTCAGTCAGCTTTTTGGGAAAGTAGTAAAGAAGTAAGCGTTTACATTCATCTTCCTTTCTGCGAAAGCTTGTGTACCTATTGCGCATGCAATACGAAAATAACAAAAAACCATGAAGTTGAAGGACCATACATCGATCACTTACTAAAGGAGTGGGATTTGTATTTGGAGAAATTACCAGAGACTCCTCTGATTAGAGAGATTCACTTAGGTGGAGGTACACCAACATTCTTTGCTCCAGAAAATCTAGAAAGATTGCTCTCTGGAATAATGAACAAGGCAACATTATCTAAGGAGTTTCAAATGAGCTTTGAGGGGCACCCAGCCAACACTACTTCAAAGCATTTAGAAACCTTACATGAATTAGGCTTTGATCGGGTAAGCTTTGGGATACAGGATTTTGATCTAAATGTACAAAAGCTAATCAACCGAATGCAATCTTTTGAACAAGTCAAAGCAATTACCGAGAAAGCAAGATCGATTGGTTACACCTCTGTCAATTATGATATTGTGTATGGTCTACCAGGACAAACCGAAGAGTCTGTTCAAAATACGCTCGATCAAATTATTCAGTTGAAGCCAGAGCGAATAGCCTATTACAGCTACGCACATGTCCCATCCATTCGTCCAGCTCAGCGGTCTTATGAAGACCAACTTCCCAATGCAGATGAGAAATGGAATTTCAAAAAACAAGGCAAAGAATTTTTCCTAGCAGAGGGCTATGAAGAGATAGGGATGGATCATTATGTATTGCCGAATGATGAGCTATTACAAGCTAGAAAAGAAGGCGATTTACATCGCAATTTTATGGGCTATACTCCTTTTACAAGTAAGCTTTTAGTTGGATTGGGTGTAAGTGCTATCAGTGACAGTTGGTCTGGATTTGCACAAAATGAGAAGTCCATTCCTAAATATTACGAACTTATTGATGCCAATGAATTACCTATTGTAAAAGGTCACATTCATACAAAAGAGGATCTTTTCTTTAGAAAACACATACTCAATCTTATGTGTGATTTTAAAACCTCGTGGCTTCCTGAAGAATTCATGGAATATGGTATTGTCTTAGATTATGAGCTTCTTGATCAGCTTCAAAATGAAGGTTTAATTTCATATGATGAAAAAGGCATGACCGTTTTAGATAATGGAAAAGAGATCGTTAGAATTATTTGCTCTGCACTGGATGGACGCATGAGCAAAAGCAATCGAACATCTCAATTCAGTAAAGCCATATAGCAGCCCCTAACTCGAGACTGTTATATGAAAATCCTTTGTGATCCATGGCTTTAAAACAGCACAATCTGTGGTATGCTCGTCGTATACCCTCCACTCTGTGACAGGCCTGCAATAGATATTTAAACTAACAGATCGTCCCTCATATGCATTGCTATATCTATGGATTGCCACTTGTTTCATGTAAGAAAACTCTTCATCTCCTAGTATCATATTACTCACTCGTTCCAATCGCTCATCCTCTATATTGATTTTGAAGCGCTCTTCACGTAGCTTCCCTACTACAGGATGTATCCAGGCTTCCTGTGAATTGAAATCATGAATAGGTGATATCTGTCCTTTCTCCCAACAAACAAGAAGTACTTCAAAGTCTTCTGTCCTTGCGAGTACGTTTCTTGTATATCTCGCATCGCTCCACCTAAAATATCTTTCAAAATCTTCTCTAGGTATTTCGACTAAGCTCATGATATCGAGAACCTTAGAATGATCCTTTTTCATAAGAGAGAGTTTCTGCACTAATTCATCGATTGTCTTGATAGTTTCCATGTTTTTTTATTGTAAACTATTCATTGATGCAGTTAAACAAAATGAGAAATGACAACTCCATTTATGATAATAATCAATTGATTAAAATCATCTAAACTCATGCCGTTCCTCATTCCTATTAATTACTCAGAAAGATACATTTGAATAAAATTTTAGAGCCATGAAAAAGATATTAGTACCTATTGACTTTTCTGAAGTGAGCGGATATGCAGTTGATTTCGCAGTTGGTCTGGCTGAAAAAGCTAATGCAAAACTCATTTTCCTAAACAGTGTTCATTATAATTATTTTGTTGACTTTCCTGTAGGAGTGGGTGTCAATGTCCAAACTTTGGTAAATGAAGTCTCTGACGCTATTAAAATTCGCATGAACGAATTTGTAGAAAGCTTAGACACCTCCGTGCCAATAGAATCCCGAATCTCTCAGCTCCATCTACTGGAAGCGATAAAGGAGATTCAAAAAGACGAGGCAATAGATTTGACTATAATGGGCACCAAAGGAGCTTCCGGATGGTCTGAGCTACTAGTTGGTTCCAATACTGAAAAAATAGTTCGTTGGTCAGAATCTCCAGTTATTTCTGTTCCAAGGGCAACAAAGACATCCGCTATTAAAAAAATTCTTGTCCCAATGGATCTAAAAGAAGTGCAGGTGGAATTTCTCAAACGTTTAGCCAAGCTACAGCGACTTTTTAATGCCCAGATGGAACTAGTATGGATAAAGACACCTCACGATTTGGAAAACGAAGAAATGGTAAGTGAAGAAATAGAGAGGTTGATTGAAAAGTATGAAATCAGTAATACCAGTTTTTCAATAGTAAAAACCATTTTTCCTAGCGACGGAATTTTTGAACAAGCTCAGCATATTGATGCAGATATGATCGCCATGGCTACTCATGCTAGAAGGGGAATATCTCACTGGCTAAACGGTAGCATAACTGAGGATACCATTAACCATGTGACCGTACCAGTCTGGACTTTTAAGCTTGAAAAAACAAACGAAAAAATAGATCTCTTCAGTGTTGATGAAGCTAAAGAACGATCTAAACACCAAACAAAAACATTCGCATTATGAAAAAGATATTAGTACCCGTTGACTTCTCCGAACGCTCATCAGAAGCATTAGATTTTGCAATAGAATTTAATCAGAGAGTCAAAGGACAGATTATACTGATGCATGCCATCATTGTACCCGCAACCACCTTTGTCGCGTCAGGTGAGATTGATTTAAAACACATGCAGTCTTTCTATCAAGCGGAATACATCAAAGGAATTAACAACCGATTAGGGGAGTGGGCTCAGCGCATTGCTGATGCTGGTCAAGAACATTCCACACATCTAAAATATGGTCATCCTTACGAGAAAGTCAGCGAGCTCATCGCGGATGAAAAAGTAGATTGGATAGTGATCGGATCAGACGGAGCATCAGGCATCAAAGAGGTGTTCATTGGATCACTAACCGAGCGCGTGATTCGTCATGCTGATTGCCCTGTAATAACCATTAAGGGCAAGTCGACTATCTCTGATATGAAAAGCATGGTCTTCGCCTCAAGTCTTCGGGAAGACGAAGATTGGATGGCACTAAAAGCTAAAGAAATCCAAGAACTACTTGATCTGAATATGCATATTGTGAAAGTAAAAACGCCTCACAATTACCTCACGGAAGAAGTAGCTAAAGATCAGTTAAAGCAGTTTGTCAAACGAAACTATTTAGAAAGATGTAGTCAAAGTACGATATCCTCTGATTATCAAGAAGAAGGCATAGTTGAGTTTGCAGAAGAAGTGAAGGCAGGAATGATCTTAATGGGTACTCATGCCAAAACTGGATTAGCACACTTTTTTGGAGGAAGTAGAGCAGAGAATGTTGCTAACCATTCTAAAATTCCTGTGATGACGTTCAAGTTACCTTTTGACTGAGAATTCCAATTTTCATCCGTATTACGAAATGATGAATAAAGTAAATCCTGCTTTGCTAAGTATCTACAAATGACTCAGCATCATTCCTGCAAAAGTCAGCGCCAAAAAGAAACCAAACATATCCGTAACGGTTGTCAAAATTGGACCTGATGCTAAAGCAGGATCTACATTCATCTTCTTAAGAAAAAGAGGAATCACTCCACCAAGCGAAACCGCTACTATGGTATTGATCATTAGAGCTCCTCCTACAACTATGCCTAAATAGATATTACCCTGCCACAAATAGGCAGCTGCACCTATCAGCAATCCTAAGACCAAGCCATTAATTAACCCAACAGAAACCTCCTGCAACCAAACTCTTGCCATTTCAAAAGGGCGAATTACCCCAAGCGATAATTCTCTAAGACTCACTGCCACTGCTTGGTTGCCAGAGCATCCGCTCATATCTGAGATGATAGGTAAAAATACGGCCAAGGCAATGACAGCTGACAATGTATCCTGATATACGGCTATAATGCTTGCCGCAGCAATATTTAAAAGGATGTTAACACTCAACCAAGATAGCCGTCTTTTAGCTCTCAATAGAATGGGCATTGTCCTAAGTTCTTCACCGCCAACAATACCCTGTGTCTCTAAGTGCTCATTATTGGATTGTTCACTTTGTGCTTCTCGAACATCTTCACGAAGCACTACCCCTTTCAATATCTTATATTCATCCACAACAGGCACGCCATAGTAATTGTGAACATCAAAAAACTTGATCAGATCATCTAAAGATGCTTGATCATTGACGACCATAGCCTTTGTAATAGCAATTACTTTCAGTTTTGTTTTGGGACTAGAGAGCAATAAATCCCTCATGCTCAGCACTCCAGAAAACTTCCCATTCAATACAGTGTAGATGTATTGAAGGTTATATTTTTTGTATTGCGTTGCATTATCTCTCAAGTTAGTGACCAAATTTTCCACACTTTCACTCTCTTCGAAAGCTAAAAATTCTGTAACCATTAGTCCCCCAGCGGTTTCAGAATCGTAGAGGATAAGATTTCGAAGATTTTCTACTTCTTCGTTATCCATGTTGTCCATGATCGCCTCAGCATCTTCCTCTTTCATTTCTAAAAGAAAATCTGCCTGATCATCACTATTCATTTCAGAAAGAATAGCTGCAGCATCTTCAGGCTCTACTCCTTTGATAGATCGCAATGCTTGAACCCATGGAATATCGTCAATAAGTTCAGCGGCATCTTCAGGTGGTAGAAGTGTGAAAAGCTTCACTCGTTCATCTTCAGTAAGGTGACCTACAGCCCCTATCAGGTCAGATGATTCCTGAGAACCTAAAAATAGTTTTACCTCCTCCGATTCGTTATTCTTAATTTGATCTTTCAGATCTTCCCATGGACGCTCCTCTTGCATGCAACTTTATTTGAATGGTGAGACACTATTGATTTGCTAAGATAAGCGGAAGGACTATGCTTCTGTCAAGAACGCATTATCTTCTTTAAGACGCTATTTCAACTATTCGTAGTTCAGCAAAAGTTTGCATTATGACACTTCTGGTCTTTGATCACATCTATCTGCTCAATACAGTCTATTTTTAATCTTGTATTACCAACATCTATACAAAGTGAGAAAACAGTTCCTCGTTATATCCATTTGCACCATTACAACAGTCGCCTTAATATCTATTGTTTGGTCACCTATTTTGTGGTCCTTTATCATTATTGCTCCACTATTCCTTGTTGGGGTAAATGATATTGTCCAAAAACGGCAGACCATCAGACGAAATTTTCCACTTATTGGAAACTTCCGATATCTGTTGGAAAGTATTAGACCTGAAATTAATCAGTACTTCATTGAGACCAATTCTAGTGGTGTTCCATTCTCTAGACAATCACGATCAGTTGTTTATCAGCGAGCAAAAAAAGAGCTCGCCACCTTACCATTCGGCACACAAAAAAATGTCTATGACGTAGGGTACGAATGGGTTAATCATTCTTTATCACCAAAAACTGTATCCGCAGAATCCCTCAGGGTGACTATAGGTGGTCCAGACTGTAAGCAACCGTACAATTCAAGTATTCTAAACATCTCGGCGATGAGTTATGGATCGTTGAGCAAAAATGCCGTTATGGCACTCAACAAAGGTGCTAAACTTGGAGGGTTTGCTCATAACACTGGTGAAGGTGGACTGACAGAGTATCATCTAAAACATGACGGTGATATTATCTGGCAAATTGGAACAGGCTATTTTGGAGCTCGCTCTTTAGAGGGTCGTTTTGATCCTTCTTCATTTAAAGAAAAAGCTTCTCACAAAAATGTGAAGATGATTGAGATAAAGCTATCTCAAGGTGCTAAACCAGGTCATGGAGGCATTCTGCCTGGGAATAAAGTCAATGAAGAAATTGCCCATATTCGAAATGTTCCAGTAGGTAAAGACGTGCTATCCCCACCAGGTCACTCGGCATTTTCCAGTCCCTTAGAAATGATGACATTCATAAAGGAGTTGAGAGAATTATCTGAAGGGAAACCAATAGGGATTAAATTATGCATAGGAAAAAGAAGAGAGTTTATTGCTATTTGTAAAGCGATGACTGAGTCAGGAATCACACCAGATTATGTAGACATTGATGGAAGCGAGGGAGGAACTGGTGCAGCTCCTCTCGAATATTCCGATAGTATTGGAACTCCTTTAGTAGAAGCCCTCAGTTTCGCCCATAATGCCTTAGTAGGATTTAGTTTAAGAGACAAAGTCAAAGTAATTTGTAGTGGGAAAATAATTACTGGATTTGATATCATAAAGAATATTGCCATTGGTGCAGATTTATGCTATTCCGCTAGAGCCATGATGATGGCGGTAGGATGTATACAAGCATTACGATGTAACTCAAATGACTGCCCTGCTGGCGTTGCGACTCAAGACCCTAGGTTGGTGAATGGTCTAGACGTAGAAGATAAAGCACAACGAACAGCGATGTTTCATGGTGAAACAATGCATAGTGTGGCGGAAATAATGGGCTCTATGGGCCTAGAAAAAACGAATGACCTGAGGCCTTGGCACAGAATGAGGAGAACTGACTTTACCGAAATCAAACATTATGGTGAGATATATCCAGTGCTTCAAAATGGCGATTTACTAAAAGACACTCTGCCTGTTGGCTGGGAACGTGCCGTAAATGCTGCCTCTGTTTCTTCTTTCAATCATGTTGGGTAGCATATTGACTTTAAAACATTCCAATTAAGTAAAAGACATCATTTCAGAAGGACTATTTGATTAGTTGACATTTATCTTTGTAAAATACTTTTCAAGTAAGCATAAAGACATTGTAGCGGCATGATGAAAGACACGAAAACAACCAATACACTATTACTTATCATGGTAATTCCATTGGTATTCTATTTACTAAAAACTCTGTCTTTTATTTTCATACCTCTCATTTTATCAATGTTTCTTGCATTGCTATTATTACCTCTAATGAGGTGGTTCCGATCCAAAAAAATACCTAAAGCAATTAGCATTTTCATTGTCGTCTTAATGGTCGCTGGAGTCTTAAAAGTCTTCGGCATCATCATACGGATCTCAAGTAATGAAATCCTTTCGGCAGACAGTTTCTTTTTTGCAAATGCAGAAGTAAAGCTGATTGGACTCATAGTAGCTATTGAAAATTTCTTAGGGATTGAGCGTCTTCAAGGTGAAAATGTACTCATCTACTATCTTCAGAGTGGTGACTTTTTTCAGAACCTAGCTCCTACACTGGGCTATGTTCAGCAGACAGTCTCTATCATTCTAATGACTGCTTTTTTTGTTGTTCTTCTGCTTTCTGAGTCCATCAATTTTGAGCGGTTGATGCATACGACAATCTTTAGACAGAAGTATGCCTCCGTCAAAACATTCATGAAAATTGAAAAAGACATCATTCGGTTTGTCAAAGTAAAGTTTCTCGTCAGTTTATTTACTGGTATTGGCTTCAGTTTAGCATGCTTGTTCTTTGACGTAAGCTTCCCGATTTTTTGGGGTCTTTTAGCTTTTCTTATCAATTTCGTTCAAATGATCGGCTCTGTAGTATCTGTTATTTTGTTAGCATTATTTGCCTTTGTAGAACTTGACCCTACTGGTACACTTCTCTTTTTCATCCTGACAATAACAGGAGTTCAAGTGTTGTTTGGAGGTGTTTTAGAACCCGTTTTCATGGGTAAGACTTTTTCTGTCAATATCATGACGGTATTGATAATGCTTATGCTTTGGGGCTACATTTGGGGAGTTGCTGGACTTATCATGTCTATTCCAATCACTGTAGTCATCAAAATTGTGTTGGAACAATTTCCAAATACGAGAATAGTTGCAGACCTAATGTCCGGGCGAGTCCCAGATCCATCTCTTCCTTGGAAAAGGCCTAAGTTTTAAACTGAAAATTATTCTAACCTGTACCCTTGAGTCGTGAAGGAATAACCTCTGGATGCGTCAGATGAAATCATCACGCATTCAAAAAAAGGTTCGTAAGAGGAGTCTTTCTTTTTCCATTCAAAAATAAAATTAGCACCAGATCCTCCTTCTTTATCAAGTCTATTGATGATAATTTCTACCGTTTCCATAGGACTTACATAGACAGGACTATTGGCGTAATTTCTTAATGACTTTCCATGCGTGTCAAAATACTCCGCACTTGTCACAAAAATGGTATCTGTTCTGTTCGGGTTTTTAATACTAACAGTGGCCCCTAAAGAAATATCCTCATGCTCGGTATTGCTATATATATGTGAATAAACCGATAGGTACGTAGATCCTGTTGTTAAGGAGTCAAGATTGATATGATCAGTTTTTCTCTGTTTCCAATTAGAGTTACTCTCTAAATAATTATTTTCCTCTGTGAGTTCGTTGCAAGAAAAAAGAAGAAGGCTTACTAGGATGAGTGAGTATTTCATATAATTGGATTAGGTATTACAAAATAAAAATGATCGATATTAGATTGCTAACCTAAAAATGGTGATTAAAATTCAGCCATTGCCATAGAAAAAACATCTAATTACCTATTACTTTGAAGGGATTACAAAAAGAATGGTTGAAAATCATTCTTTAACATTGTGTAAACGTCAAAAAAACATGAAAGAAATAATAAACTCCTCAAAAGCTCCTGCTCCGATTGGTCCTTATTCACAAGCTATAAAAGCAGGAAATACACTGTATGTATCAGGACAAATACCGTTAGATGAAGCTACAGGAAATCTAATAGAAGGGACAATCGAAGAAGAGACAGAACAAGTAATGAAAAATCTCTCCTACATTTTAGAAGAAGCCGGCCTTACATTTAAGAACGTAATGAAGTGTTCTATTTTCGTTTCAGACATGGGGAACTTTGCCAATATCAATTCAGTATACGGCCGATACTTTCCAATAGAACCTCCCGCTAGAGAAACCGTGGAAGTAAGCGGACTGCCAAAGGGTGTGAGAGTAGAGATTAGCTGTGTCGCTATCTGCTAGTACTCACATATTTTCCTCAAAATCAAAAAGCCCAGTGAAGATTCTCTTCACTGGGCTTTAGTATTATTAGAAGTTTAAAAGTTAATCTTCTCCTTCTTCAAAGTCTTCGAAAGCTTCCTCCATATCAGCAATCACACTTTCTAAAAGCTCTTCTAGATTTTCCTTCGTCCCATCAAGGTATATAATGTATGGGATGTCTTCTTCAAATGAAATATCTCCTACCTTTTCATCGTCAATCAATACTTCTAGGTTGATGTACTCACTCCCGTCAAAACCGTCGATCATGTCGCCATTGCTATCATAAGCATTCTCATCATACCCTGCTACGTCAATATCTCCCGCTACTTTAACATTACTATACTGTACAAATCCTGAGATAGCAGATGGTTCCTCTTTTTCGGACGATTTAAAGTCAATCCCTAAGTCCACGGCCATTAGCTTTTGGTCATCCTTAGAAAGTGATGCACTTCCTGAAATTTTGGTCGCTTCTGAATCATCAAACTCCAAAGTGAATGTAAATGGCGATACCAGCAGATCAATATCTCCTTTTATTGGAGCGCCATCATCTGACCAGCTAGCAGATGCTTTTACAGAAACATATGTTTCTCCATCTACTTTCAATGAGCCATCTACTGATGTAGGGTAGTCTTCAGTATAAGAACCCCACTCATCAGTTTCAGTTACTGTTATGAACTGAAGGTCTATGATTTTTAACTCAGCGTTATTTGTGGCAGATCCCTCAGACGGGAAATTAACAATGAAAAATTCTGACTCCTCTGTTTTATCAAAGTCTTCTATCTCAGGATTCCAATCATAAACTCCTTTAATATCATCAAAAACAAACTCATCTTCATTTATTCTTCCTGCAGGTCCCGCAACGAAATAGTGCGAGATAGTTTTGAATTTACTTTTAATCCAGTTTTGCTTTTCTTCTCTACCTGAGAATTGGTCAAAATCAGCAAAAAGGCTAGCAAATTCATTGAGAGCTGCAATACCCTCCGAATCAGTCATAGACACAAGGTCAGCTGCTGCTAGTTCTCCCGTCTCAAGTATTGCTGCTGAAGCTTCCTCTGTTGTCAAATCAACATTGGTATCTGTTTCTCCATCATCTTCTCCACAACTAGTGAGAAAAATGGCTGTTAATAGTAGTATTGAAAATACGTTTTTCATCTTTATAAATAGAATTTTAAAATTTTCTGTCATTATAAAGGTGAGTCGCATAAAAAAAGCCAGACCCCTAAAGGACTGGCTTCAAAAAAAAAAATTGTGCGTTATCCATTCATACTTACAAGAAACTCGTCATTACTAACTGTCCCCTTCATTTTGCTAAGTAAGAATTCCATTGCCTCGTTACTGTTCATGTCAGACATGAACTTACGAAGTATCCATACTCTCTTCAGCTCTTCAGCATCCATCAATAGATCTTCTCGTCGAGTTCCGGAAGCCGGTACATCAATTGCAGGATAAACTCGCTTATTAGAAAGCTTTCTATCCAACTGCAGCTCCATGTTACCCGTTCCTTTGAATTCTTCGAAGATTACTTCGTCCATTTTAGAACCAGTCTCAATCAATGCTGTAGCTATAATGGTCAATGATCCTCCATTCTCTACATTTCTAGCTGCACCAAAGAATCTTTTCGGCTTATGCAATGCGTTTGCATCTACACCACCTGAAAGAATTTTACCTGAAGATGGAACCACTGTGTTGTGGGCTCTTGCTAATCGAGTAATAGAATCTAATAAGATCACTACATCGTGACCACACTCTACCATTCTCTTTGCTTTCTCCAATACCATATTGGATACTTTCACATGCTTGTCTGCTTGCTCATCAAAAGTAGAAGCAACCACCTCTCCTTTTACTGATCTCGCCATGTCTGTTACTTCCTCTGGTCGCTCATCTATAAGCAAGACCATCAAATAACATTCAGGATGATTTTCTGCAATTGCATTTGCAACGTTTTTCAAAAGCACTGTTTTACCAGTCTTTGGCTGAGCTACAATCATACCTCTTTGACCTTTTCCTATAGGAGCAAAAAGATCAAGAATACGAGTAGAGTAGTTATCAGCTTTGGTACTCAGCTTTAGTTTTTCATCAGGGAATAATGGAGTCAAGTATTCAAACGCTACTCTATCTCTTACTTCCTCAGTCGTCTTACCATTAACGAAATCAACTTTCAAAAGAGCAAAGTACTTCTCTCCATCTTTTGGAGGTCTTATTTGCCCCTTTACTGTATCTCCCGTTTTCAGCCCAAACAATTTGATCTGTGATGGAGAAACATAAATATCATCTGGACTTGCTAGGTAGTGATAATCACTTGATCTAAGGAAACCGTAACCATCTTGCATGATTTCAAGTACCCCTTCATTTTCAATCAGTCCGTCAAATTCTTTAACCTCTTCGTTGTACTGTTCTTTTCTTCTCTTCTTTTCTTGACGCTCAGCTTCACGCTCTTTTCTTTGCGCATCTCTCTCTGCTCGTTCTTTAATCTCAGCCTCAGTTCTCTCAGGCTTGTTATTATTTTCTTTCTTCTCGCCTTCTTCTTTCTTATCCGAAGGGCCTTTCTTCTCTCCAGAATCCTTCTTCTTCTCAGCGTTATCTTTTTTATCTCCAGAGTCTTTCTTCTCTGGCTTTTCTTTACGCTCCGGCTTATCGCCTTTTTCCTTCTCTACTTTAGGCTGTGGCTTTCTAGCAGGCTTAGAAGGTTTCTTTTCTTCAAGTGCTGCTTCTTCTCCTTTGATTTTTTTGATTTCTCCTTCTGGCATTGTTGACTGCTGATCAAGAATTGCATAGATCATGTCTTGTTTAGCCAGTTTCTTGAAGTTTTTAACTCCTAGTTTTTCTGCTATTTCCTTTAGTTCGGACAATAGCATAACACTTAGATTATCTAGTGTGTACATAGTTGAATATAAAAGTGGGTTTCAAATTTGTATGATAAAATGATTCAGATGTAATCTGGTAATCGCTATTTGCTTTTAAAAAGCGGAAAAATCCGGCTGGATTCCTCGTGAATTGCTTCGCAATATTAGGTCATCATTGATTATTTAACAAACTCATTGAAATAATTTACTTATTAGCCCTTTAAGGGCATTTTGATTGCAAAATGATTTTCTTTGCGTCCTCAAAAAATGTATTTGAAAAATGCTGCTAGTTTCTACTATCGAAAAGGATATTAATAAGTGTATTGAAGGTCTTGAAAAAAGAGGCATTCAAGATGCTAAAGACAAGTTGAATGAGATTTTATCAATCGATACCAACAGGAAAAGCATTCAACAGGAACTAGATGGCATACTACATGAATCCAATAAGCTTGCTAAAGAAATAGGACAACTATATAAAGAAGGTAAAAGAGAGGAAGCAGACAAGGCGAAAGCAACTACAGCCGATCTAAAAGTAAAAAGCAAAGAGCTCAATGAAAATTTGGGTAAATGTGAAGCCGATCTAAAAGCCCTTCTCTATAACATTCCCAACATTCCTCATGAAAGTGTCCCAGCAGGGAAATCGGAAGAGGATAATGTTGTCATAAAAATAGCCGATAACAATATTCCTGCATTGACGCACAGCAAGCCCCACTGGGATTTAATTGAGCAATACGATATCGTTGATTTTGAATTGGGTAACAAAGTTACCGGTGCAGGTTTTCCATTTTACAAAGGGCAGGGAGCAAGATTGGTCAGGGGATTGGTCAATTACTTTTTAGATAAAGCTTCACAGGCTGGATACAGCGAAGTACAACCTCCAATCATGATCAATGAGGCTTCTGGATACGGTACAGGACAGCTTCCTGACAAAGAAGGTCAGATGTATCACATGGAAGCGAATGATCTTTACATGATACCCACTGCTGAAGTGCCTATCACAAATATGTATCGCGATACGATTATAGGACATGACCAGTTGCCTAAAAAGAATGCAGGTCACACGCCATGTTTTAGAAGAGAGGCAGGATCTTGGGGATCTCATGTAAGAGGGTTAAATAGACTTCATCAGTTTGACAAAGTAGAAGTAGTTCAAGTGGCGGAGGCCAAAGATTCTTATACCGTGTTAGACGAAATGGTCGCCCATGTTGAGTCATTGATCAAATCACTAGGACTTCCCTACAGAATATTGCGATTGTGTGCCGGTGATTTAGGCTTTACAGCGGCATTGACATATGACTTTGAAGTCTACTCTGCAGCGCAAGAGAAATGGTTAGAAGTAAGCTCTGTTTCTAATTTTGAAACATATCAAGCCAATAGATTGAAACTAAGAGTCAAAAATGTAGAAGGCAAAAAAGAGCTAGCTCACACACTTAATGGAAGTGCGCTTGCATTACCTAGAATCATGGCTGCATTACTTGAAAATAATCAAGGAGAAGATCATATCAAGATGCCTGAGGTGTTGCATTCTTACTTAGGTTTCAAAGAAATTAGAAATTAAAGAAAACGATCTAATTCCCCTCCTTGGAGGGGTTAGGGGTGGGTTTTAAAAGGCTTTCTCCTTTTAATAAATTGTGATCCTTAACTCAAGCTTACGCTATTTCACCTCCTCAGTACCATCTGCATGTTTCGCAAAGCGTCCCTTTTCTCGGGGGTGAACAAATTCGTTTTCAGGCCATGGCCATCCACCAAATTGGGTTCGCTGATATTCTTGGAAGGTTTCATAGATTTCTTCCTCAGTATTCATCACAAATGGACCTTGCTGAACAACCGGTTCCCCTATTGGTCTTCCCTGTAGCAACAAAATGTGTGCTTCTTCACCTTCGCTTTCTAATATCACTTGCTCATTAGCTTGAAGGTCTGCACCTTGCTGAAAGTTCAATTCCGTCTCATTGACTTTTAATTGATCGCCTTGATAG
>JBGCFL010000045.1:0-8187 GCA_045106975.1 Ekhidna sp.
GCTATTCACCCTAGGCACATTCGCGCAAGACAAGCGAATAGATTTTGTGGAATATGATATGGACAATGGCTTACATGTCATTCTTCATCAAGATAATTCTACTCCAATTGTCAATGTAGCTGTTCTTTACCATGTTGGTTCAAAAAACGAACCGGTTGGAAGAACAGGATTTGCTCACTTTTTTGAGCATTTAATGTTTGAAGGCTCCCCTAATATTGAAAGAGGATCATTCTTCAAAATCATTCAAAATGCCGGAGGGCAATTAAACGCAAATACTTCTCAAGATAGAACATTCTATTACGAAACACTGCCCTCTCATCAATTAGAGTTGGGTCTTTACATGGAGTCCGAAAGAATGCTTCATGCAACCATTGACTCTACTGGAGTAGCTACACAAAAAGAAGTAGTGAAAGAAGAGAAAAGGACAAGAATTGACAATCAGCCTTACATGTCTTTCCAAGCGAAAATGTTTGGAAAAGCATTCGAAGGAACTAGTTATGCTTGGACGCCTATTGGATCGTTTGAAGATATTGACGCAGCAACAAATGAAGATTTCAAAGACTTCTTTGAGACTTTCTATGTTCCAAATAATGCGACACTTTCTATTGCTGGAGATATCAATATTGAAGAAACAAAAGCACTAGTTAAAAAGTACTTTTCTGAGATACCAAAAGGAACAAAAGAGATTCCTCGCCCAGAAATCAAAGCGCCATCTATGAGTGGTGAAGTCAAAGAAACAGTTTTTGATAACGTGCAATTGCCCGGTGTTTTCCAAGCTTATAGAATGGCTGAGCAAGGGTCTGATGATTACTATGCCATGCAATTGTTGACTACACTATTATCAGGAGGGCAAAGCTCAAGATTTCAAAAGGAAATTGTTGATGATCAGGAGATAGCAGCCTTTGTCGCTTCGTTCCCTTTCGCGCTAGAAGATGGCGGGTTATTTGTTTCTCTAGGTTTGGTTAACGTTGGTAAAACACCTGAAGAACTAGAAGAAGCAATGATTGCAGAAATAGATCGAGTAAAAACTGAGCCAATCGGAGACAGGGAGTTTCAAAAATTGAAAAATCAAATTGAAAATAATTTTGTGAGCTCAAACAGCACCGTAAAAGGTATCGCCGAAAGTCTTGCTGACTACCACGTCTACTTTGGAGATGCCAATCTTATCAATAGTGAAATAGATCGCTATATGGCTGTCACCAAAGAAGATATCCAAAGAGTCGCAAAAAAATATCTTACAAAAGAAAACAGAGTTTCATTGTATTATCTACCTAAATCAGCTCAGCAAAAGCCTGAGGATGAAAAATTAGAAAGTGATCAATAATCCTAAACACACAGAAACTATGAACATTAAAAATATATTTTCATTCATCCTGACCATCTGTGCCCTTGGGGTGTTTGCTCAGGTAGATAGAAGTAAACTTCCAGAACCTGCTACTCCAAGACCAATTAACATTGGTGAGTATGAATCTTTTGAACTTAAAAATGGCTTGAAAGTATTCGTGGTTGAAAACAACAAACTGCCAAGAGTAAGCTTTCAATTGCTGGTAGACAGGGATGCAATCTTAGAAGGTGAAAAAGCTGGATACTTGAGCATGGTAGGTCAGTTAATGCGAAGAGGAACCGAGACAAGAACAAAAGAGCAAATTGATGAAGAAGTTGATTTTATCGGTGCTTCTCTCAATGCGGGTTCTTCGGGTGTATTTGCTTCAGGCCTTTCCAAATACAAGGAAACAATTTTAGAATTGATGACCGATGTGGCGTTCAACCCAACCTTCCCAGAAGATGAGTTAGAGAAAATAAGAAAGCAAACAATTTCAGGATTAGCTTCTCAAAAGGAAGACCCTAATGCGATCGCAGGCAATTTGAACTCAATCATGGTGTATGGCGCAGACCATCCTTACGGTGAACTTCAAACGGAAGAAACTACCAATAACATCAAAGTAGAAGACTTGAAATCTTACCATTCAACCTACTTCAAACCTAATATTTCTTACTTAGTAATCGTAGGAGATGTGAATGTGAAGGAAATGAAGAAGCTTGCTAAAACATACTTTGGTAGCTGGGAAAAAGGTGAAGTACCATCACATACATTTGAAACACCTAAAGCTCCTGAAAAAAGTGTTGTTAGATTGATCAATCGATCTAGCTCTGTTCAGTCGGTAATCAACATCACTTATCCAGTATTGCTTCCGATTGGTTCCGAAGATGAAATCAAGGTGCGAGTAATGAATCAAATTTTAGGTGGTTCATTCTCTGGTAAACTAAACATGAATCTAAGAGAAGACAAGGGGTACACTTATGGAAGTAGATCTTCCCTTTCTTCTGATGAATTGATTTCTCGATTCAATGCAAATGCTGACGTCAGAAATGCCGTTACTGACAGTTCAATCGTTCAGATGATTTATGAAATGAACCAAATGAAGGAAGGTAACTTTGATGAGGAGTCATTGAATTTAGCCAAAAATTCTATCTCTGGGAGTTTCTCTCAGTCATTAGAGAGACCACAAACTGTAGCGAACTTTGCATTAAACACCGCTATTTATAGTCTTCCGACAGATTACTATGCGACTTACTTGCAAAAGGTTCAAGCCGTAACATTAGAAGATATAAAGGCAACTGCACAGAAGTATCTGAAACCCGAAAATGCTTACATCAATGTAGTAGGAAAAGGAAGCGAGATTGCTGAGAGTTTAAAACAATTTGGTGAGCTTAAGTACTATGATATTTATGGAAACGAAGTAGATCCTTCATTGGCCAAACTACCGGAAGGTTTGACTGCCGAGAAAGTGATCTCTGACTACATCAAAGCAATTGGTGGAAAAGACAATATAGAGTCAATAAAAACAATCACAATGAAAATGGATGCTTCAGTAATGGGTCAATCATTAAATATAGAAAGCTCCAAAATGGCTCCAAATATGTCTTTTCAAGAAGTAAAAATGGGTGGTAATGTTGTTCAAAAACAAGTTTTTGATGGCACAAAGGGTTCAAGTTCAGGAATGCAAGGAAGTAAAAAAGTAGAAGGAGACGAAGCTAAGGATATGCAAATCAGCTCCGCAATTGTTGAAGAAGCTGTTTACATGGAAAGTGGAGTCGAATTAAATCTTGTTTCTGTAGAAAACATTGATGGAATTGATGCTTATGGAATTGAAGTCACTATGCCTTCTGGTAAGAAATCAACTAAATACTATGATTCAAAAAGTGGGTTACTTATTAGAACAACTAATGTGGTCGAAGGGCCTCAAGGTTCTATTTCGCTATCAACCGACTTTGCAGATTATAAAGAATTTGAAGGCGTGTTGTTTCCTACTATGATTAAGCAGCCAATGAATGCTCAAATGAAAATGGAAATAAAAGTTACTGATATTGCTGTAAATCAAGATTTAGAGGCTGATACCTTCAAGGTTGAGTAGCATATTGCAATTATCTCTCGAATTATTCAATAAAATTTGCACAGAGGGCAAGGATTTTTCTATCTTTGCCCTCCGTTTTTTAAGGGCGAAAGAAAAGCTTGAAGAAATGAGATCAACAGATCAAGTTTCAATAGTTTTTAAAAAAAAACAATGACATGAAAAGGACATTCCAACCTTCAGTAAGAAAAAAGAAAAACAAGCACGGATTCATGAAAAGAATGGAGAGTGTTAATGGTCAAACTGTATTAGCTAGAAGAAGAGCTAAAGGCAGAAAAAGACTTACTGTTTCTGATAGTATTCATAAGAAGTAATCATCTGCCCGATGGGCGATACAAAATATACTTTTCCCAAAGCTGAAAAGCTTACGGGCAAGAAAAGAATTGAGGAACTCTTTAAAAGAGGTTCCTCTTTTTATTTAAAGGATATTGGTGTTCGATATAAAAAACCTAAAGATGACGACCGTTATCATCGGGTATTGATCACTGTCCCCAAAAAAAACTTCAAAAGAGCTGTTGATCGCAACCTCTTGAAAAGAAGAATCCGAGAAGCTTACCGACTGAATAAGGACCTCATTCAAAAAGAAGGCACAAGCACTTTCTTTCACATCGGATTCATTTATCTTTCAAAGAATATTTTAACCTTTCATGTCATTCAAGACCAACTAATTGAGTGTTTGAAACGTTTGGAAGCTAAACAAGTAGATTGAACATGAGTAAGAAGATAAAAATCACCTCTTTGGTTTTAGTGTTGATGGGCACAATAGCTGCTGTTGCACCACCAACCGATAGGCACTTCGAAATTCTGAAAAACCTTGACATCTTCGCCACTTTGTTCAAAGAAGTCAACACTCATTATGTAGATGAGATAAACCCTGGCACCCTGCTAAAATCTGGTATTGATGAAATGCTAGAAACACTAGACCCCTACACTAATTATATAGCAGCAGACGATATAGAGACCTATCGCATCATGACTACTGGAGAATATTCCGGAATTGGAGCTGTTGTGGAAAGAAAAAAAGGAATAAGTACCATTGTAATGCCTTACGAAGGTTTTTCTGCTCACAATGCTGGTCTGAGAGCCGGGGATGAAATACATGCGATTAATGGAACATCTCTTGAAGGAAAATCTCAGGAAGAAGTGAAGTATCTCATGAAGGGTCAGTCAAACTCTGACGTCACTTTGTCTATAAAACGTTTTGGAAGAGAAGGTCTATTTGAAGTGAAAGTGAAAAGAGAAAAAATCGCAGTAGATAGCGTACCCTATGCTGGAATGGTCACAGACGATATTGGCTATGTAAGACTCACTAGTTTTACTCAAAATGTAGGAAGATCCATTGGGATCAAAACGCTCGATTTAATAGAGCAAGGAGCAAAAAAAATCATCCTTGACCTGAGAGGAAATCCAGGGGGATTGCTACATGAGGCTGTGAATGTCTCCAATGTATTCGTAGAAAAAGGAAAGAAGATCGTTGTTCAAAAAGGAAAGGTTAGAGCTAATGACTGGACTTATAACACCCTAAATGACCCTGTAGACTCAAACATCCCGCTAGTAGTACTTACCGATAATGGAAGTGCCTCCGCTTCAGAGATTGTCTCTGGTGTTATGCAGGATTATGACAGAGGAGTTTTAATAGGAAGAAAAACCTTTGGAAAAGGATTAGTTCAAATCGAGCGACCTCTCTCCTATGACGCTGTAGTCAAAATAACCACTGCTAAGTATTACACTCCAACAGGAAGATGTATTCAAGCCATTGATTATAGTAATAGAAATGAAGACGGGAGTGTTGGTAAAATTGCAGACTCTCTAAAAAGAGAGTTTAAAACCGCCAACGGTAGACTTGTCTATGATGGCGGTGGAATTGATCCAGACGTAGATGTAGAATCTCTTGATTTTGCGCCCATTACTTATAGCCTCATGAATAAAGATCTCATATTCAACTACGCTACGGAGTATTACTACAAAAACGATGGGAAAGCACCTGAAGCACCCAATGACGTTAGGTTATCAGATACCGAATACAATGATTTTGTAGAATGGTTATCAGATAAAGAATTTGACTATACTACAACAGTAGAGAAAAAGACCGAAGAGCTAATCAGTACCGCTAAGGAAGAAAAAGAATACGAATCACTAAAGAAATACTTTGATGATTTAGCCAAAGCAAGCAAGCACAACAAAGACCAGGACCTTATTACGTTCAAAGAAGAGATTCAGATGCTTTTAGAGCAAGAATTGGCAGGACGATACTTCCTTGAAAAAGGTATCATTGAATCTACTTTTGGCAAAGACCCAGATGTTCAAACCGCAGTTGAAGTGCTGAATAATCCTCAACGATACAATCAGATTCTAAGCGGACAATAAATTGGTATTAATTCTAAGCATAGAAACTTCTACGAAAGTATGCTCTGTAGCTCTTCATAAAAATGGAGAACTACTTTCAGGACAAGTACATCAAATAGATAAGTCTCACTCCTCTTTGCTCCCTGGCATTGTACAAGAAATATGCGATGAAGCAGAAATCACATTACAAGATCTAGGGGCAGTTGCTGTTTCATCTGGACCCGGCTCTTATACTGGCCTGCGCATTGGTGTGACGTCTGCAAAAGGATTTTGTTTTGCACTCTCTATACCGCTAATATCCATTCCTTCATTGGATGTGATGACCGAGGCTGTAAGAAATAAATTTAAGGGTGATTTCTACTTATGCCCTATGATGGATGCGAGACGAATGGAAGTCTACACTCAAATAACAGATCAAGAGGATCAAATAATTTGGGATTTACAATCAAAAATTCTAGATGAGAACACATTCTCCAGCTTTACAATTCCAGTTTATCTTTTTGGTGATGGGATGCCAAAGTTTAAAGAAATAGTCAATCAAGAAAATCTTATCTTCATTGATGACATTTACCCAGACGCAAAACACATGGGAAGAATTGTTCATGAAAAATTTCAAGCTAAGCAGTTTGAAGATGTTGCCTACTTTGAGCCAAACTATCTGAAAGAGTGGCGAACTACTACGCCTAAAAAACAGTTGATCTAGCCATGGAAGAGATTGTCAATAGAGTAACAAAGAGTCCTTTGGTTTCGTTAGATCTAGAAGAGTTTATTCACAAAGGAACCGCTGAAATTTTTGATTTAAAAGGTGTTTTATTTCAGGAAATGATCTTGAGAGAAAAAGACTTCAGAGCTTTTTTAAAATCAAATGATTGGTCTGTTTATAAAGGCAAGAATGTGGGGCTAATCTGTTCCGCAGATGCAATAGTTCCTATTTGGGCATACATGCTTCTGGTAACTAAAATCAAAGAATTTGCTAACGTGGTAGTCTTTGGAAATGAAGACGAAGTAGAAAAGGCTTTAATTGACCAAGCAATATCCAACAGCATGAGTTCGCAAGATTTGACTGCTAAAAAAGTGGTGATCAAAGGGTGCGGTAACGTAAATAATAAAGAATACGCTTATACAGCAATAACAGATAAATTATTGCCATTGGTAACAAGCCTGATGTACGGCGAGCCTTGTAGCACGGTTCCTATTTACAAAAAAAGATCCTGATTCTTTATGGATATGGAAAAACTAAAATTTCCCATAGGTCAATATGAAACTCCGCAAGAAATTACTAAAGAAGACCTAAAAAAGTGGATTAAAAACATTGAACATCTACCTGAAAGATTAGAAGCTCTTACATCTGGACTTAGCGCCTCGGAACTCAGCTACCAATATCGACCTGACGGATGGGATATAAAAAAAGTCATTCATCATTTGGCGGATAGTCACATGAATAGTTTCATTAGATTCAAGCTTACGGTAACAGAAGAGAATCCATCCATCAAACCATATCATGAAGCACTATGGGCTGGAACAGCTGATGCAGACAATGATAGCATCCAGTTTTCAATGAGCATTTTAAGGGGACTTCATGCAAGATGGACAATCTTACTTAAGAGCCTAGATGAGAAGCAGCTCGATAGAACCTATTTTCATCCTGAAGATGAGAAGCAGTACACTCTGAAATGGATGATAGGATTGTATAATTGGCACTGCGAACACCATTTAGCTCACGTTGAGCAAGCGCTGGAACACAAGGGGAACTTCTAACAATCTGTTCTTTCTTTATCCTTAAGTTTCCAATACTCCTAAAACCATTTTGCCTTTATGTCCTTGTATTTGGTTCTTCCAATCGGAAGAGATTCCCCATTTTTCAATTCTACTAAGTATTTACTTCCTGATTTTACAATAATTCCCTTTACCTCAGACATCTTCACCAAGTAGGATTTATGGATTCGTTCAAAAGAATGCGTTAACAACTGTTCCAGTTTTTCAAGCGACTTATCATGTAGCTCTTTCGCCCCGTCAGTAAGAAAGAGTTCCGTGTAGGCTCCAGCACCTTTTACATAAAGCACCTTTTCCAAGGAAACTAGTTGAATTCTGCCTCTCTTTTTAATAGCCAGGACTTTGGTCTTGTCGTTTTCAGGTTTCGCTTTTGCAATCGCTCGACTAAAGGCTTGTTCCAACCGATCCCTATTGAAAGGTTTAGGAACAAAATCCAATACGCCATGTTCAAATGCCGTAATTGCCTGATCCTTGTTGGCGGAAATAATAATCGTGTGAAATGATTCAGAAACTGCTTTCATAAGCAACTCAAAACCATTATCACCATTGAGGTTTAAATCTAGAAGAACCAAATCAAGTGAGTTGTTTTCAATAAAAGTCAATGCCTCGTTGAGTGTGTTAATATGAATCAGCGATTGTAAGTCATCACCAAAAA
>JBGCFL010000046.1:0-5485 GCA_045106975.1 Ekhidna sp.
AATTTCATATAGTATTCGAGTCAGAACTACAGATAGCCAAGCTAATAGCATAGATGAAAACTATACTATTACTATTGAAGATTTAGATGACTTAGCCACGTTAGATTTTGAACTCTCTAACAATACGATCAATGAAAATGCGGCAAATGGCACATTCGTAGGAACACTTAGCCCAATAAATGCAAGCATTGCCGCACAAGTCAATTTTCAATTAATAGCCGGTGCTGGTGATACTGACAATGCATTATTCAATCGATCAGGAAGAGACATTTTCTTGAATGGAATGGCTGATTTTGAAACAAAGAAAACATACAGTATTCGAGTAGAGGCTGATGATCAAGGTGCTCTGGTCGAAAAAATCTTATTGATTCAGGTCAATGATGTCAATGAGTCTCCCACACTTGTCAATGTGAGTACAACCACTATTCAAGAAAACAATGTGGTAGGTCAAGTAGTGGCTGTTCTCTCTACAGACGATCCTGATGAGGGAGATACATTTACTTATTTTTTCGCTTCCGCAGAGCCAGAGTTTACTATTGATGGAAATTTGATCAAAGCAAATGAGTCGTTCAACTTCGAACGAGTTCCACCTATAAATTATAATGTGACCATTCGTTCAAGAGATGCAGGATTTCAGTTCAGCCCTGATCGCATGATAAGCTTTGTAATTACCAATCAAAACGAAGCTCCAACGGACGTATCATTAAGTTCTTCTAGCATTTTTGAAAATAATGCTGCAGGAAGCTTAGTTGGCACAGCTTCTACAACAGATGAAGACGCTGGAGATACTTTTACCTATAGTGTTGTTTCTGGATTTGGTGATGATGATAAATTCGAATTTTTGGGAAATCAATTACAAAGCACCGAGTTGTTTAATCATGAGGAGCGATCTTCTTATTCCATCAGAATTCAAACAGAAGATGCTGCGGGTGCTCAGTTTGTAAAAGACTACACCATTTCAATAAGCGATGCGGCAGAAGTTCCATTTGACTTAGAAATAAGCAATTCCTCTATTGATGAGAACAATTCAGTAAGTGATTTAATTGGAACGCTTTCCGCGCAAGACCCAGATAATGGAGATACCTTTTCCTATTTTGTATTGACATCACCGGCAGATGGATTCAGTTTTGATATTGCCAATGGAAATGAATTGGTTGCAGATGAAGCTTTTGATTTTGAAGCGAAAGCTTCTTATACTATTGATATTCAAGTAAGAGATCAAACCAATAGATCTTATACTGAATCATTTACCATTGATATAAATGACATTTTTGAAGACAGCAATAATGCGCCAACGGATATTTCATTATCAGACAATGCTTTTGAGGAAACCAGATCAGTAGGCTATACTATTGGTTCTTTTTCTACTACCGACTCTGATGCAGGTGAAACATACACGTATTCTTTGGTGAATGGAACTGGTGATGACGATAATGATAATTTCTCAATAGCAGGATCTCAATTAAAGGTAAATGCGAGTTTTAATTTTGAAACACAGTCTACACATTCTATTAGAGTTAAAACCGAAGACGGTAATGGAGGAGAATTAGAAAAAGAATTCTCAATCCAGATAGAAAATGATCCTGAAGCCCCCACTAATATTACAATCAGTAGTAGCTCAATAGATGAAAGTAATAGTATAGGGGATGTCATAGGAACATTCACTACCGAAGATGAGGATAATGGAGACACACATACTTATGAAATATTAACCATTGGAGGGAGCTCAGACCACACCGCTTTTACCATAGACAATGACAACTTAGAAGCAGCAGTAGTTTTTGATTTTGAAACACAAAGTAGCTACACGATCAGGATCAGAACTGAAGATGCTATCGGTGATAGATTCACGAAAGACTTTGTGATTTCTGTCACCGACGTAGTAGAGAACAATGACCCAACGGATATTTCTTTATCAGCGAACGCAATTGATGAAAATAATGATGTCAACGATATAATAGGCACATTGTCGTCTACCGATGCTGACGGTTCAGATACACACACTTACAGCTTAGTGACCAACCCAGGAAACAGCTTCAATATTAATAATAACGAGTTAAGAGCAAGCGAATCTTTTGATTTTGAGACGGCTGATAGTTATGATATTAGAATTGAAACGGAGGATCAAAATGGAGGTGTTTTTGAAAAGGATTTTACAATCTCGATAAATGACGTAAACGAAAACCAAGCGCCAACAGCAATTGCATTGAGTCAGAGTGATGTTGATGAAAACAACTCAGTAGGAGCAACTATCGCAACTTTAACATCAACAGATCTAAACGCGGGAGATACTCATATTTATAGCCTTCAAAATTTCTTGGCAATCTTTACGATCGAAGGTGATCAGCTCAAAGCAGACGTTGCATTTGATTTTGAAGATCGCGACAGCTATACGATCAGCATCCAAACAGATGATCAAAATGGAGGAACTTTCACACAAGATCTGACAATTTCAGTCAATGACATCAATGATAATGCTCCAAGTGATTTTGCACTCACAGCTACTACCATTGATGAAAATAATAATATTGGAGATTTAGTAGGATTACTCAGTACAACAGATGCTGATGCCGTAGATAGTCATACTTATAGTCTGGTTAGCAATCCCGGATTTTACTTTAGAATTGTTGGGAACAGATTGGAAGCCAATGCTCTTTTCAATTTTGAATCGGAGGATAGTTATGACATTACTATCAGTACTAGCGATGGAGAGTCAGCATTTCAAAAAGAAATCACTATTTCTATCAATGATATCAATGACTTACCGACAAATGTTGGACTTACTAATGCCAGCATCGATGAAGACAATGCATTAGATGATCTTGTTGGAATATTAGGAACTGCCGATGAAGATGCAGGAGCTACACATACCTACACGCTAGAAAGCAATCCTGGAAGTGCATTCAAAATAAATGGGAATAGACTAGAAGCTAATGCAGTTTTTGATTTTGATACGCAGAGCAGTTATCCAATCACCGTACGTTCTACAGACAATTCGGGAGGATTATTGGAGGAGGATTTCACGATCACTATTGTAGCTGAAGTGGATAACCTTGGACCACAAATAGTTTCCTTCACTCCAGTTGATGGAACAGAAGGTATTTTACAATCTCAGCAATTGGTAGTGACATTCAATGAGCCAGTGCAGTTTGGGACAGGATTGATTCAGGTAATTAGAGGAGGAGGCTCAAATCAGCAAGTGATCAGTACTTCAGGTACTTCTGGACAAGATGTCATTAGTATCAATGGTTCCGAACTCACTATTCACTTGGATGGAGATGATCGAATGAGAGATTTATTTTTTGGTTCAGAATATTATGTCACCATATCGGCGACAGCTATTCGAGATGTATCAAACAATGCATTGACCAATCCGATAACTGATCAAAGTACGTGGACATTTTTCGCAGATAAGGAACCAACCAATATTGTGTTTGATGCTATTCCAGACAAATTTGATAATGCCATCCCATTTGATATCAGCACAACAACGAATAATGTTCAGACGAGCGTGGTATATTCTATATTATCAGGTCCAGCGACAATATCAGGAAATACCATAACATTGACTGGTGCAACAGGAACAGTCAACGTGCAGGCTTTGCAAGTGAGCACTCAGCGCTTCAAAGCCGCCAATGTGGCAACTAGTTTTCAGGTAACAGAAGTGCCTGATACAGATGCACCTCAAATAGTCTCGTTTACTCCAAATGATGATGCTGACGAAGTGCCATTAGGGAGTGATCTGGTAGTCACCTTCAATGAGCCGATTCAATTCGGAAATGGATTTATTCAAGTAATCAGGACAGGGCCAAGCCAGCAGGTAATAAGTGCAGCTGCCAATAGTGGGCAAGATGTGTTTAGCATCAGTGGATCTACTCTTACCATTCATTTAGACGGTGATGATAGAATTCGAGATTTGTTCCCAGCATCTGACTATCACGTGACTATTTCCAATCAAGCGATAAGAGATTTAGCGGGCAATAATTTAGATGCAGGTATCATAAATACGACCGATTGGAATTTCACTACAGAGCTAGAGACAGTGACTTGGAACGCAGGAGCTTGGAGTAATGGAACAGGTCCAACATCCAATAAACACGCAATAATTGATGATAACTTATCTGTTGTAGCGTCTGATAATGCGGGGGGAAGCTTCCATTTATTCACAGCTGATCTTACCATAAATGCTGGAAATACCTTAACAGTGGACGGAGGAAGAAACCTCAATGTGCAAGGGAATCTGATCAATAATGGTTCGATCACAGTTGAGTCTGGATCTTCCATTATTACCTATGAAGGAAATTCCGTAGCAGGAAATGATGTAGAAATTAGAAGGAATACTCGCTACTCAGATGGTAAGTATAGTTTCGTGGGAACGCCAGTGGAGCAAAACGCCAGCATTGTTGGAAGTGACTTAGGAACCTCAGTTTACAAGTACAATGAAATGGTGGATTACGACGCAGATGGAATCAATCGCTGGGAAGATGCTTCTTCAGACCAGCTTATCCCAGCAAAAGGATACACTCAAGCCTTTCAGCATGAAATTGTTTTCACTGGAATCCCTAATGATGGGACAATCACATACTCAGGAACATATACAGAAGATGATGCGGATGTAAATGAAGGTTGGAATTTGGTCGCTAACCCATATGCTGCTGCTATTAAAGTGGAAGACTTTCTTCTAGAAAATGATCACGTCTCGGGCTCTGTTTATATCTGGGATGACAATGGATCGAACTCTCAGAGAGGAACCAATGCGGATTATATAGTGGCGAATGCAACGATGGCCAGCGCTACGGCTGCAGGAGGCAGTTCCAGGTACAATAATCACTTAGGATCGGCACAAGGTTTCTTTGTCAAACTAGATGATAATTCAGATACAGACATTGTTTTTACAGAAGACATGAGAGTGACTCAGAGTAATGGAGATGCAAACTTCTTTAGAGAAATAGAGCTGCCTGTTGCTAGAATAAACCTGACAAATTCGGCAGGGCTATTTAAACAAACAGTTATTGGTTTTACAGAAGATGCTATCAAAAATGAGTTGAATAAAACCTATGATGCACAAGCATTCACCGCGTCTGCAAATGATGGGTTGTTCACCATGAAAGCTGGTAGAAGCTTAACATTAAATGGGATGATCCCTGATTGGGAAGTGATTCAGCTTCAGATGAATACTGCTGAAGATGGACTATTTCAAATTGCCATTGAATTAGAAGGCTATGAAGGTGGCCTCTACTTGAGAGACAACCTCACCGGTGATATCACAGACTTGACAACTGAAGGCTACACATTTACTACTAGTTCAGGAATCAACACCGAGCGTTTCGAATTGCTTTCGAGTCCTTCCAATGTATTAGGATTGGAGGATAGCAAAGTACTGGTTTATGCCATTGAACATACACTGCATATTTCGCAAGAAAACAATGAGATAAGAGAATATGAGATTTTCAACCTGAATGGAAAACGACTGCTCACGACTACT
>JBGCFL010000047.1:0-3942 GCA_045106975.1 Ekhidna sp.
CTCATACTGATTTTCTAAGAAAACTCGTGCAACGCTGTATGAATTGTGTCTTCCATTTCCTTCATGTTGAAAGGTTTGCTAAACCATTTATAAATAGTTCGATCTTTCTCCGCATCAATGACTTGTTTATTGTCAGGAAACCCAGTCAAAATAAAATAGACGATATTATCATATTTTCTCTTCGCCGCGTTTATAAAATCCACACCATTCATCCCTGGCATTTTCATATCGCTAATTACCACAATGATTTTGTCACTATTCTCATCCAGTATTTTAAGTCCTTCCTCGCCAGATGATGCGGTCCAAACTGGATATTTGGACTGAAAGTTAAGTTTAAATAATTGCAAATTGAGTTGCTCATCATCTACATATAAAATGCAAATTTCTTCGGTAGTTTTCATGTTTTTTCTTTGAACTTAATTTAATGTTTTTTTAGAAAAAATCAGGTATTAATCTAATTGGATCTGTAATTATAAATTCAGCGGCAGTGAGATTCTAAATTCAGTCCCTTTATCCTGAACTGATTTTACCTCTATTGTGCCCTTGTGTTCTTTTACTATATCATGACAAATCGACAATCCTAGACCTGTCCCTTTCCCTTGCTCTTTGGTAGTGAAGAAAGGGTCAAAAATTTTCCGTTGATTCTCAATGGTAATGCCTGAACCAGTATCGCTCACTAATATAACTTGTTCATTAGCATGTCGATATGTAGAGATTGTGATTTCGCCACTTTTCTCAATTGCCTGTTCAGCATTGGAAATTAGATTAAAAAAGATCTGATGAAGCTTCCCTGAATTTCCTTTTAGAATGGCATCTTCTTTTTGAAATGATTTAAGTACTGTTACCTTCTCTTGCATCTTATTTTGCAGAAGCAGAATACAATCGTCTATTATGCTGTGAATATCGCAATCATCATCAAAGGAAGGAGTTGAACGACTAAGGTTACTTAGGCTTTTAATTATGGCAGTCGCCCTTTCCACAGCATTATTCATGAAGTTTATATAATCAAAAAAGACACTTGGATTGTCGAGTTTTGCTTGATCAAGTTCCCGCTCTAATCCCTGTAATGATTGGCTTATGATATTTAGAGGATTATTTATTTCATGCCCCATACCTGATGACATGGTTCCTAAGGCAGCCATTTTTTCACTTTGAATGAGTCGTTGTTGAGCTAGTTCTTTCTCTTTTATTGTAGTAATTAGTTCAGTATTAGCCTTTGCAAGCCTAGAGGTTCGCTCTGCAACTATGCCTTCTAGCTTCACTTTAGATCTTTTTAACCTTGCAATTCGGTTCCCCAACAAGATGCTGATTAACGCTATCAGTATGAAGAGTAATAGTGTCTTGAACCACCACTTTTGCCAATACGGTGCTTCAATAATAATAACCATCTGAGCATGGTCTTCGGCCCATAGCCCATTATTGTTAGCGGATTTCACTTTGAAAACATAGGTACCAGGATTTAAAGATGAATAACTGGCATATCTTCGATTATTCACATAATTCCAATCATTTTCCAGGTTCTCTAGGTAGTACGCATATTGGTTTAATTTGGCTATGGTAAAGTTTGAACTTTTGAAATCGAACCCAACTATATTTTGATCATATGCTAAAATAATAGTGTCCAGATCCATCACAGAAATGGCAGCAAACCCTAAATCAGAAGGAGTTGTCTTCAAATTGTTAATGTACAGATTGGTGATATGCGTTTCTGATCTTCTAGAGTTTTCAATAAAACCAGGATGAAAGTAATTAAGCCCCATTACACCACCGAAGTAAAATACTCCACTTTCTGATTTGAAATATGCGCTTGTGTTGAACTCATTGCTTTGCAACCCGTAATTCACATCTAGATTAACGAACTTCTTTTCAATATCGCTAAATCGAAATAGTCCATTATTAGAACTCATCCATAGGTAACCACTTTTATCCTCCAGGATACCATAAATTACTTCGTTAAACAGTCCGTCTTTACGGTTGTATTTCTGAAATGTCTTATTCGTTAAATCCAACCCAAAAACTCCATTTCCAGCAGTCCCTATCCAGATAATACCTCTACTATCTGTTTCCATACATTTTATTTGGGCATCTTTCAATAAAGGAAATGATTTACTAAGATCTCTGCTGACAACCTTTGTCTTTAAATCCATTTCATACATACCGACAGAAGTTCCTATCAGCATTTGATCTTTATAGCGAACCATACTTGTAATCCAATCACCTGTGGTTCTGCCTTTTATCGTCTCGCTCGATAAGAAAGTCTTGAAATTATAAGTTTTCAAATCAATTAGAAACAGTCCACTATTAGCCCCGACCCATATAGAATCTTCGCTATGCTTTTCAATCATCTTAATGTTTCGAAGAGCCAACCTATCATATAGTTTTCTTTCTACTTTTTGGGTTTTTAAATCCACTGTCACTAAAGCATTCGAAGTAGCAGCATAGCAAACACCATCAATAGATTTCAAGAAATTTATTCTTTCAGGATAGATTGACTTCACCACTTGTTTCTCTCGATCAAAAACGTCTAGCCCTTTATCTGTCCCTATATAGATGGTTTGGTCATCTTTAGTAAAGATAGAAGTGACGTAGCGATTGCTAAGTGATGGGGTATATCCTGCTCTTTGTTGAATTACCCCAATTGATGGTTTATTAGGATCATACTTGCTCATACCATAGCCTACTGTACCCATCCACCAGATGCCATCACTGCCGATGTGCAATTTTGAAAGCGCGTTAAAAGGAATTGAATACTCATCCTTGGGGTCGTATCGGTGTTCTTCCAATAGGTTGCCTTCCTTGTCAAAAACTAACAAATAGCCATTTAACACATAGATTAAGCCTTTATTATCTTCAAAAAACTTATTTCCAAATGTGACATCTTTTTCTAAATCAATCTTTTTGTATAGTGTTAAATCCGGATTAAATATTTGGATGTTAGAATAGGTCTTGACCCATAATTGTTGGTTGCTGGCTAGATGAATGTCTTGCACTTCTGCTAAGTGTATCACCTCCCCAAAGTCACTTCCAAACATTGACAAAGTGTCGTTTGCGTGGATGTATAGAACTCCCTGTTTATTTCTCCTAAGGATAGCATCACGATGCTTAAATTTAGACAGTTTCGATAATTGAAATAAGCTTTTGTTTTTTGAAGCTAAAAAAAACAAACCCCCATTTGTTTCTAAAGCCAACGTATCAGGGCTCCATTCATGGATTTTACGGATAGCTCGCGCTTGTAAATTTGGGTACTCGTACCGAATAAAGCCCTCAGTGGCTGGGTCGTATCTATTCAATCCATTTGCTGTTCCAATCCACAAATCGCCTTTTGTACTATGTAATAGTGAACGAATGGAACTGCTGCTTAGCGAGGTGGAATCCTCAGGGTCGTGAACAAAACTTGCAAAATCACTACCATCATATCGACTCAAACCTCCATTTGTCCCGATCCATAAGAATTGGTATTGATCGGATGTTATATCCAGTACTGCCGATTGCACTAATCCATCATTGACTGTTAATGGCTCAAATTTTTTCCTACCTATCTGTCCAAGACAGGGAGTCGGCTCTATTATGGAAACCAAAATAACCATGATTAGAAATAACCAAAACCTGGTTTTAAGCAAACTTGCTTGTAGGATATACCTCATTTATCTTTTCAAATAATTGAACAAAAAAAAGTGCAAATCAGGGTAATAATCTGTCTTTTTAAACCAGAGCGATCAGGTGAATATCGTTTACTTAAGCGAAAGATCTACATGCCATGTTTGATATAGAATAATCAATTGACTTCCAATGCAAAACAACAAAGTATACTTAAACAAGGACGTTCAATCAATAACTATGTAAACTTAATAGCGTTTTGATTCTCGAAAAGTAACAAATGTTACAAATCAATCGAACCCTTAAAATTTGTCGATATTTAGGTGAATATTAGTGATAAACATG
>JBGCFL010000048.1:0-22828 GCA_045106975.1 Ekhidna sp.
CTAATTAAAAATCTAACACAAGCATAATGTTTTCTGAGAATTTAATCTACCAGACTGCTTTAGTAAATTAATCAAAACTCAGTCGTTTCTGTTTTATTCGCTGTGTAGGTTATTAGACGAAAGGCATCTATTTCAGAAAGAATTGTACAACTTCCACGTCTACATACATGGAGATAGAGAGTTGATAGAGCAGGGTGAAGAACCTGATGGAAGAAAATTTTATAAAATTTATTACGATCAGGAGTCCTGATTTAGCTCACTAGCAAGAAAGTTTTCAACACGCGCATCCCATCATCTTTGTAAGAACTAAGGTCTCCGTCCATCATGGAATCATAGTGTTTTCTTTTCTTATCGTTGATGTCTGTCTTGAACTCTACACTTTTATCTATTTTTTTACCAGCCATTTCCCAATCGGAAAAATGTCTTTCTTTCACAGGTTCACAAAACCTCATGTTAGAACCACCATGACGGTCGTCCTTTTCTATTTTGTGGTACAACTTCATGATGACTTCTTTATCTCCCTCCAGCACTTGAAGAAATCGATCATCTGTATGAATGAGTATACCTGTTACATTAATCTTCCCGTTATTTCTTCTCGAAACCTCAAGAATTTGCTCTATATCTTCATCCGTGCAATTCTTCAATCTAGCACTGGTGTAGACCAACCTAAAGAGATTTTCCTCTTTCTTCTCTTTTCGAAAGTCTGACTTGTATTCTTTCACCACTGCTCCTAGAATGCGAAGAAGTTTTTCGTCTGCGTTTTTTATTTCTGAAATTAAAAGTTCCTTTCTCAAATCGTATTTCATATGCTTTTCTAAACCTGACTAAAATCAAATTGTTTGAAGGCTAAATTGTAATGATTTAGACTTCTTTTCTAAAACTGCTTGAAGCATCATAAACATAAGGAGTTAAGTAGGTTTTAGAGAATCATTGAATGACAATTGTTAATTAAAACTGTTTTGAACAAGCTAACTTAGTATTTACTAACAGGACATTCACCAATACATACATGAACATTTCTTTCAAAAGTATTTTTTACGTCATTGCTTCCATAATAGGATTAGTAGTTATTCTCAGTCTTGCTAAGAATCTTTTGATTCCGCTATGCTTTGCGATGCTATTCGCTTTCATTCTCTACCCTATTATTAAATGGCTTGTCAAAAAAGGATTAAATAAGGCCTTCTCTATTGCCATGACCATGAGTATAGTCATTATACTTTTACTGGGAGTCATTGTCCTTTTTTCAGCTCAAATCATAGACATATCAGGTCAGTACTCTAATCTGTTTAGCAAACTCAAAGATGCGCTAGATGCATCTACTTCATTCTTGAATACCAAAGTGCAATTGATACCAGATATCCAATCAAAAGAACTATTAAATCAACTTTCCGAATTCTTTTCCGATAATGGATTCTTAATGGTCTCTGATACTGTAGGAATCACTAGCTCATTCTTTACTTATTTGGTATTAACTATCATTTATACTTTTCTAATACTTCTTTATAGCAATCATCTCGTCTCGGCTATTGGATACTTTAGCCCTAAAAAAAGCAGAGACTCTTTTCACAAAATGTTAAAAGAAGTACAAGAGGTAGGTCAGCAATACCTGACTGGAATGGTTTTACTTATCTTGATTTTGGGACTCTTGAATAGTATTGGGCTTCTTATTGTAGGCATTGAATACAGTTTTTTGTTTGGTTTTTTAGCGGCTTTGCTAGCAGTGATTCCCTATGTGGGATCTACCATTGGAGGACTGATTCCTACTTTTTATGCTTTCATCAACTATGATAGTTATTGGTACCCTGTGGGAGTAATTATCGTATTTGCAGTCATTCAGTTTATTGAAGGAAATGTTCTCAGTCCACGAATAGTCGGGGGTAGTTTAAAGATCAATGCCCTTTTCTCTATCCTTTCTTTGATTGCCGGTAGTTTTCTTTGGGGAATATCAGGAATGATTTTATTTCTACCCATGGTAGCCATGCTCAAGGTAGTCTGCTTTCACTACGATGAATTGAAGCCAATCTCTATGCTACTAGGTAATATGGGCGATGTAGAAATCGTAGAAGTAGATTTAGAAGAAAAGAAAAATAATATCCTCAAAAGACTTTGGAGCCTAAGAAAGTAGAACTCCCATTCTTACCTTCCTATTAAACAACATAGATCAGCACATGATCAAGTGATTTTCTTACCTATCATTTCCTTGCTATCAAGGAAGAAAACTAAATGTACATTTGCAGCACATGAGCACGCCTGAATATGAGTTGATCGAGCTGGAAAATGGGATTCGAATCATTCACAAAGAAGTAAATCACACACGTATAGCCAATATTGGCCTAATGCTGGATATTGGAAGTAGAGATGAGCTAGAACACGAACAAGGCTTGGCTCATTTTCTTGAACACATGGTGTTCAAAGGGACAAGCAAGCGAAACTCTTACCATATACTAAACAGACTGGAATCGCTTGGCGGTGAGCTCAATGCTTACACAACAAAAGAAAAGATTTGTTTTTATGCTTGCTTGCTAGACAATCACATAGACAAAGCGGTAGAGCTACTAGCCGACATCACATTTGACTCCACCTTTCCCGAGAAACAAATAGAAAAGGAGCGCACAGTTATTTTGGAGGAAATGTCCATGTATAAGGATACTCCAGAAGATTCCATTCAAGATGAATTTGATGAATTGATTTTCCCAAACCATCCCTTAGGCAGGAATATTCTAGGCACGCAAGAGACAGTTAAGAGTTTCAAACAAGGCGATTTCAGGAAATTTCTTGACCGGAATTTGAATACAGAAAAAATCGTACTCTCAAGTATTGGAAACTACTCTGCTAAGAAAATTAAGCGCCTAGCCGAAAAGCACCTATCACACATACCTCATAAAAATAACTCTCCCGAAAGAGCTCCATTTGATAGTTATACTCCATCTGTAAAAGAAGTAAAGCGTAGTGTTTCTCAAACTCATTTTGTAACTGGCTTACCCTCACTTTCACTAAAAAACTCTAATAGAATTCCATTTTTCTTTTTGGTCAATCTGCTAGGAGGCCCAAGTATGAACGCACGGCTCAACTTGGCCATGAGAGAAAAGCATGGCTTGGTCTATGGAGTAGATGCTAGCTACTCTACATACATTGATACCGGACAGTTTAATATCTACTATGCAACTGATCCCAAAAATCTGAAAAGATGTCAATCAATTGTATTTAGAGAGATTGAAAATTTGAAGAATAAAAAAATGGGATCTCTTCAACTTCAAAAAGCCAAAAACCAAATTAAAGGTCAAATGGCACTTTCTGAAGAAAACAAAAATGCAGTGATGCTAATGATGGCTAAGAGTCTGCTTGACCTCAATAAAATTCCCAACATAGATTCGGTATTTGAAAAAATAGACGGCATTACTCCTGAAGCCATTCAAGAGCTTTCTAAAGAGCATTTTCTTATTGATCAAATGAGTTCTTTGGCATACTTACCAGAATAGATTAATTCTCCAATACTTCAAACTCTACTCTTCTATTCAATTTACGAGTTTCTTCTGTAGCATTGCTAGCAATAGGAACCATGCCTCCATAGCCTTTACCACGAATTCTATAAGCATTGACACCTTGCCCCAAAAGATACTCTCTTACCGTTTTCACCCTGGCTTGAGACAGCTTTCTATTGAGTACTTGGTCGCCATTGTTGTCAGTATGTCCTTTTAGCAAAATTTTCATATCAGGATTGTCATTCATGACTTCCACTACCAGATTTAATTCCTTTTGAGAACCGTCTACCATATTAGCAGTGCCTCTATGAAATAGCACATGATCCAACTGTATAATATGCCCTACAGAAATGGATGACATTTCAATGATGTTTTCGCCTAACCCTAGTTCATTTAGCAAAACTAATTTTGGCAAATAGCCTTTCGATTTGATTTCTACTTCTGCGTCCGACAAAGAGTCGATACTGAAAACTCCTTCTTCACTTACTTCTCTATTGTCCCCATTGATAAGTTCTGCTGATAAAATAGCATCCGTCTCTGGATCTACTATTTTGAGTGTAATCAGACTTCCTATAACATCTGGCAGTCCTGTCTCTTCATTGGTTGAAACGATGACATTCTCCACTTCTTCATCAATCGGTTCATTGGCAATAATTAGATTAGTAGAGTCAGGCACTATCTCTGGTTCTTTTATTTTGATACGCATGATGTCACCATAACCATCACTGTCTTGCGAACTCACAAAATAGGCCCATTGATCTATAAATGAGAATGATGTTTCTGCTCCAGTGGTATTCACCGCACTTCCCATATTAACTGGTGTAGACCAGTTTCTCCATGATTCGTCCAAACGCTGTGCATAGAAAATATCAAAGCTGCCCTCTCCCCCTCGTCCATTTGTAGCAAAGAAGAGTGTCTTGTTATCAGCAGCCAAAAAGGGTGTGATCTCTTGAAATGGTGTATTGATATTTGCTCCTAAATTGGATACACTAGACCAAGAGCCATCGGACTTTTTCTTCACTACATATAAGTCTTCTACACCCTTGGTATTATTAGACTCTAAACTTAAAATCATGAATTGTCCATCAGCCGAAAGGCTACCACTTTGAATAGGTGATTTATTTTTCATGAAAGGAATGGACACTTCTTCTACTTTCCCCCCTGAAGAAGCTCTTTTCACTTTACTCCTGTAGGTACCTTTATCGTAAATGGTCTGACTGTAGTAAAGTCCACCATCACTATCAAAACCTATAGGACTAAGTATTCCCTTCTCATTGAGCCAATCGGGGAAAATATGAATTTGCCAATTGCCTTCCAACATATCGCTATCGTATACTCTAAACTCATTATCCTCATTTTTAGAACCTCCACGTTCTTCTGTAAAGGCGAGGACTTTTCCGAAAGGGCTCATCACCAAATAGTTTTGACCTTCTGGTGTGTTGAGTCTTGAAATAGGCATTTTGTCTCCATCAAAAGCAATCTGAGATAGAAGTAGAAATGGAAAAAAAAGGAATATCGACAGTATGATCGTTTTCAACGAATGGATGTTTAAGGTCATAGAATACTTAAAAATCGGAAGCTTTTACAGCATATCATTGCATCAGTAAAATCTTCTCATCAGCTAGTTATAGTTTTAAAAGCAAAGCTAAACAGCGTATGAATACTTTGTGAGAGTCCAGCAGTAATACTGTTGGACTTTTTTTATGTGTGACAATCATATCCTCCATATATACAGCTTGGGCCATTACTTAAAAACCCGAATGGCTTTATTTAAGCATCCTCCGTAAAATTAAAACCAATCTCACTTCTATTAAATCTTGCGCCATCTTCACGACATTATCACATTCATAAAACGAACGATCAGGTTTTTCGTACAGAGATGTAGTAATTTCGAAAACTAAACCTTTTAAAACATTATGAACAGAAAAATCACAAATCTAATCGCACTTTGCGTACTAGTTTCTTTTGGAGCAAATGCTCAAATAAATACTCCACAACCTAGCCCAGCAGGCTCTGTAAGTAGCACAGTTGGTCTCACGGACATTTCTATTGACTACTTCCGTCCTAAGAAAAAAGGAAGAATGGTCTTTGGATCTGGCGATCAATACCTAGAGCAATATGGTAATATCTGGAGAACAGGAGCAAATTCTGGTTCTAAATTGACTTTAAGCACCGATGTGAAAATAGGTGGACAAGACGTGAAAGCGGGTGAATATCTTATTTTCACTAAGCCAGGAGCTTCAGAGTGGAGATTTATGCTCTATTCTGATCTTTCTATTGGTGGAAATACAGCTTCTTACGATGCTTCTAATGAAGTAATCAATGTAGCGGTGAAGCCAATGACAATTAGTACACCTGTAGAGACATTGACATTTAATATTTCTGACATCAGTGAAGACAACACCACGGCTAACATTCACTTTGCATGGGACAATGCTTCTTTCAAAGTACCAGTAACAGTAGATTATGATGCCATTGTGATGGCTGACATTACTGCTAAAACGCAGGTAAATCCTCAGAACTACATAGCAGCAGCTAACTACTATTTCAATACTGGAAAAGACCTAGATAAAGCACTAGAGTGGATGAACATGTACCTAGCTGTAGGTAACAACTCTGAGCAATTTTGGAACGTACATACTAAAGCTAGAATTTTAGCTAAAATGGGCAAGAAAAAAGATGCTATCGCTACTGCGAAAGATTCTTTAGCTAAAGCGAAGGCTTCTGACAGAGGAGATTTCGGATACATCAAGAGAAACGAAGATTTGCTTGCTACACTGAAGTAAGTTTATTTACATTAATAAATATCAAAGCGTGAGTCAATGGCTCACGCTTTTTTTGTTTTTAATAAAAAATTGCCTTGATAAAAAATTGCCATTATCAGAATAGAATCCCAAATAGTAGAGGATACTTTTAATTAATCTACTCTAACCGCTACCTTAGTAGTCTACACAGTCTAACTCAAAAAATCTGAATTGATCTAACCTATACAATTACACCAATGAAAAGAATACTATCACTCCTCTTTTTTTTAACAGTTTCATTTTCTATTTACTCCCAATCAAAATTGTTAAAAGCTGCATCATACTTAGATGTTAGGTCTGGCAAGCTTGTATCTCCCGCCAATTTGCTTATTGAGAACGGAGTTATTAAATCCATCAACCCAAAAGAGATTCCAAAAAACACAGAGATTATAAATCTCGGAGAGAAAATTCTTTTACCTGGCCTCATGGATATGCATGTCCACTTGGATGGTGATTTTGAAGGAAGCTGGGATTACTTAAGAAGCGAAAGTGCTAGTGATGGAACTGCACGCTCTATATATAATGCTGAGAAAACCATCATGGCCGGTTTTACAACTGTTCGGAATATTGGACAGGTACATATCACAAAAGATTTGATAGATGTTGCCGTACAGGCAGCAGCTGAAAAGGGGTGGATAAAAGCACCTAGAATTATCCCTTCAGGGCATATGATTAGTATTCAAGGAGGGCACGCTGATCTAACCTTAGGATTATCAGAAGATCTTGTGAACGTAGATCCAGAATATGGAATAGTCAATGGGAAGTACGACGCTATTGAGGCTGTCAGGTATCAAATTAAACATGGCGCTAAGTTTATTAAGATGCATGCAACTGCAGGTATTTTATCTCTTGAAGAATCTGCAGGAGCACAGCAACTCAGCAATGAGGAAATGAAAGCAATCATTGAAGAGGCCAAAAGACATCATATAAAAGTAGCTGCACACGCCCATGGAACAGAAGGAATAAAAGCCGCAATTAAAGCCGGTGTTTACTCTATAGAACATGGATCATTGCTGGATGCAGAAGCTATAGAGCTCATGAAGAAACGTGATGTGTACTTAGTCCCTACTGTAGGATTACAAGAGAAAATGCAACCTCTAATAGAAAAAATGCCTGAAAGAATGCAAGAAAAGAGTAATTACATCATGCCCTTAGCTAAACAAAATATACAAAGTGCAATAAAAGCTGGGGTCAACATTGCAATGGGATCAGATGCTCCATTAGTCCCACATGGGGAAAATGCTTACGAGATCTCGGCAATGGTAAGGTTAGGTATGTCTAACCTAGATGCGATACAATCAGCTACTATTAATCCTGCAAAAATGCTGGGCTTGGAAGATCGTGGAGAAATCAAAGAAGGCTTACTCGCAGATATGATTGCTGTTTCTGCCAACCCATTAAAAGATATTACCATCCTCGAAAAAGTGGAATTCGTTATGAAAGGTGGAGAAGTCTATAAAAATGAAAACTAGCTTCCTTTCATCATTAAGTCAGAAAGAGTTAGCTGTATCAACTAAAATTTAGCTTTCTACAGCAACACATGATTGGATGAAACATCTAAGAAAAAACAGAATACAAAAAATAAGTACATCTAAAGAATAAAATATGAATGCAAATCCTTGGCATAATGTGTCCATTGGGAAAAATGTCCCTGAAAATGTGACCGGCATAGTAGAAATTCCTAAAAACTGTAGAGCTAAGTATGAACTAGATAAAGATTCTGGCATGCTTATGCTGGATAGGGTGCTTTACTCATCGATTAACTATCCTGCCAACTATGGATTTATTCCTCAAACGTTTTGTGATGATGGTGATCCACTTGACATATTGGTGATTTCTCAAATAGACATTGTGCCTATGTGTCTTGTAGATTCAAAAGTTATCGGAGTGATGCGAATGCTTGATGGTGGAGAAATGGATGATAAAATTATTGCCGTAGCTGCCAATGACATGAGTGTGAATTACATGAACGATATTGATGAACTCCCTCCTCATTTAACGAAAGAATTGAGAAGTTTTTTTGAAGACTATAAAAAACTGGAAGATAAAACGGTAGTAGTAGAGGAATTTCAAAACAGAGAAGTTGCAATGAAAGTCATCAATCAAAGCATAGTGGACTACCAAGCTAAGTTTGGAAACTGATCATTCCATTTTAAAAAGAATAGCCGATGATTCTGAGAAAAAGGAAGCATAGAATGCATTAGCAAAGCCATCATTTTAGAGTCAAATCTTAAAAAGGCAATCAAAAGGGCGCATTGGGATCGGATGTTGCATTGAAATATCTTCTATGTACCTACAATAGAAAGGTTGTGTATGTCTAATACGATACAATCATATACAATAACCTAGTGAAATGTTTGGCACTGAAGATCCTTGAGAAATCTATTAGCTAATCTGATTGCTGTTTCCTCCAAGTCTTTAAAAGATATTACCATCCTAGAAAAGCTGAATTCATTATGAAAGTTGGGGGTAGAACGACAATATCTTCAAAAAGATGTTATTCTTCTTTTTGTATAACCGACCATTCAATTCCGTTCTGCCTCGCATAGTCCTCCAATTTAGGTAGTCCTATTTTTTTCCTCCTCTGATTCACAAATTGAGGTCGCTCAATATCGAAGAAAGTAGGTTTGTCGAAAGAATTGTTATCCACTTGAGTTCCATAAACTTGAAGTTGATCGCTATTGATACGCATTCTATCTATTAGCCTTGCATACATTATAGGTTGGGATTCATTTTTCAACACAGATGCTTTCAATAGATGAGCATATTTTCTTTTTGAATCAACAGAACCATGCTGCAATACCGCCCAAATAGTCGTATTAGCAAGTCTTCCCACTTGAGAAATACCAAGCCATCCGTAGTTTTCAATGATCTGAACCACTTCTTCTTCCAATACTTTATCTTGAGCCTCCACTATTTCCCAAAAATATTCCATCTCTGGAGATGTTCTACCCAGCTTCTTCTCTGCTTCTAGGTATATCTTCCTAAAGGTCTGATCCTTCATAAAGATTGTTTCTAAATTCTGTCTTAAAGAATCTAATTCCTCTTTTGACTGGCCTATAACTATAAGATCACTAGTTATTAGTATAACTAGCAGCATAATTTTTTTCATCAGCATAATTTTTTCATTTTCAGTCTGAATACCTTGAAGCATCCTTGTGCTGCCAAAGTAAATTGATGATTTTCCATTCTCCATTTAACTTGATTAAATGAAGGTATTCAATCCAGTTGTCAGAAATCAATTTCACATTAGCAACACGTTGATATACGTCCAAAATAATTACCTCATTGGAAGGATTAAATGGGAATTTAGCTCCTGACTTATTCCAGGAAGTAGCAAAATCCATCATCTCATCAAAGGTAGTTTCACGAGGGTATTCGTTTCGAATTGCTCTATCATAACCTATGGTTCGTTTTGCAAGTGATTCATGCATTACTTTTTTCATAAGTTTTGGTTTGAGTTGCTGTAAAGCAACTAAATAGCCCAATGCGGTTTCCTTTATTTGTATTGAATCTTCAGAAGAAGCTACTTCCGCTTTTTTGATTTTAACATTACTTGGTGTAGGAGATGCTCCAAGTAAAATTCCATCAGTGTCAAATCTGGATAGTCCAATCTGATTACCATTTTCATCATATTTTTTTACACCCCTAGCAAATCCCCATTGATTTTGAACCAACTCATCATCAACTCCATGATAGGTGTACTCTATATGACTTCCTTCCTTATCGTAAGTATCCTGATAAGACGCAACCCCCATCTCATTGACACTAATTTCAAGATTTTCATCAAGATTGTAATGTGCTTTGGGTAGGCCTTCCTTGTCATAGACAATTCCTGTCACTCCAAATTTGAAGTAAGGCGAAACACTCACTGGCTCTCCATTTAAATCGAACCTTTTTTCAATAATCATCTTCTTTACCTGCTCCCATTTGTATCGAGTGATTCCCCAATTGGACTCCATAGGCTTATCATCTTCATCGTAGAAATTAAGTTCCTTTCTGAACCCTTGCCCATCTAAGTCATAAACTTCCTTGAAAACTTCTCTATCATTCGTAATACGCTTCCCATTTGGATCATGGAATATACGTTCTTCTGTATTTTCAGTATAAGCGATTATTGTTTTGTAAGCACCAATGGATGCCAATGGATGTTTACGTTCCGAATGATAATGCTTGTTAATAATTTCTATGACACGAATTCGACTATCATAAGTAAAAACGTAGTGAGATGTCTCCTTAGCCTCGCTTTCATTGATTTCATAAACACCTTTTATTTCTACATGAGGTGATACATGATTGTAAGCCAAATGTCGAAAGTATCTCTTCGTGACTTGAGCATTGCCCAGAAAGGAAGATATAAGTAGAAAGACAGAAATGGTGAGTCCCCAAAGGTTGTTCATAAGTATTGCCATTATAAATATTTTGCTAATCTAATTTCTTTGGAAAGGTGTCTGAAAAAAAGTGGATCAGCGTTGGCTTACTGCAAACACACTTGTACTAACAGCCAATGAAAGCTTAAATTGTTGAGTATTGTTTCTATGTCATCGATAAAGCTTTATATGTCTTCAGACAGGGTAATTTCACACAAAATCTATTTTATTTGATTGGTTTATTTTCACTCATCATCATAAAAAACACCTAGTCCTTTGTCGTATAAGAAGATATGATAGAGCGTTGTAAATTAGAGTTATGCAATCCATTAGATCAATGAAGAATACAAATTTCCGGACTCACCTAATTCTATGGATATGTATGTATTTCTACTATGTATCTAGTCTCTGGTTTGCTGTTAGTGATAGAGAGGCTCTTTTAGTTGCCGACTTTGTCAAAATATGTATGCAAATGATGCTCGCTTATAGCACCATGTTCTGGCTTATTCCCAAATATCTAAATACTGGAAAAAAAGGAGCATTCGTCATCTCATTCGTTGCACTTCTAAGTATAGTTTTTGTGCTCTATACTACTATTCGATTCTTCTACATTGAGCCAACCTATCCGAGCTTTTACAGGACTCCCGATCTAGATTTCATTGGACGAATTACCGATTTTTTTTACTTCTTCCGTAGTATCACTTGGATGGTTTTACCTCTCATTATACTCATTGCTATCAAATATTTTAGGCATGACAGAGAGATTATTCAGTTAAAAGCTGAGAAAAAAAGCGCTGAGCTAAATGCTCTAAAAAACCAGCTTAACCCTCACTTTCTCTTTAACACCCTCAACAATCTTTATGCCCTTTCATTAAAAAAATCAGATCAAGCTCCAGAGGTAATAGCCAAGTTGGCGGAGATCTTAGACTATATACTCTATCGCTGTAATGAAGAATTTGTTGATTTGTCAGGAGAAATAAACTTGTTACACAATTATATAGAATTAGAAAAAGTGAGATATGCAAAAAGACTAGCAATCAACTTTGAACATTACTTTGAAGTGCCAGTGAACATTGCTCCACTTCTCTTACTTACCTTTGTTGAAAATGCATTTAAACATGGGGTAAATCAAGAAATATCTCAGGCCAAAATTGACATTAAGTTGAAAGTAACTAAAAGTGAAATCATCTTCGAATTAAAAAATTCAAAACCCCAACTTGTCAAAGAAAAGGATAAATCACGTGGATCCATTGGAATAAGAAATATTGAAAAACAGCTTGAAATTTTATATGCCAATGAATATTCACTCAAAATTTCTGACATGGAAAATAGCTACACCATCAAATTAAGAATACCAACGAGATAATGTACAAGTGCCTTGTAATTGATGACGAAGATCTTGCCCGAGAACTCATTGTTAGCCATTTGGAGAAATTAGAGGACTTTCAGCTTTCAGCTTCATGTTCTTCTGCTCTTGAGGCTAGCAGTATTCTGCAAAGGGAAAAGATAGACTTGATATTCCTAGATATAGAAATGCCCGTCCTTAAAGGAACAGATTTTCTAAAGGGTTTGAATAACCCACCAAAAATCATTTTCACAACCGCCTATCGGGACTATGCTCTAGAGGGTTTTGAATTAAGCGCCATTGACTATTTATTGAAACCCATAGTTTTTGAACGATTTTTTCAGGCAATTCAAAAATTCACAGATATTCATCAATCAAATCAAGTAGCAACAACAGAAAAAACGAAACATCATATCTATGTATCGAGTAACAAGAAAAAAATCAAAGTCCTTCTAGAAGAAGTGTACTACGTCGAAAGTATTAAGGATTACATAAAGATTCATTTAGTTCAAGAAAAGTTGATAATCAAGCGCGGCATTACCTCCTTTTACGAAGAGTTAGATAATCGATTTTTAAGAGTCCATCGTTCATTTATTGTCAATAAAGAAAAAATCACTTCTTACACTAAATCAGATATTGAGTTAGGAAGTATAGAAATTCCCATTGGTGAATCTTATAAAGATGAGTTTATGAGGAACATTGAATAAATGGAAGTCTGTATAATTCGGAGCTTCTAAAGTGGCGTTCAAAAAGGAATAGGAATGATGAAGAAATCAACTTATAACCCATTTATAAAGTGCTAATGACACCCATTGTGCAATTACAAGGTGTATGGAAGTTATAAAAGAGTGATGAAATACAATTCCTGTCTATGAACAATACTTTAATATACATTCCATTAGACGATATTAATAATAAGTATAGCGATGATAATATGATTATTAAAATACACTAGAATACAAGTATTTCCCAAGTAAGATAGAAATCGAGTAGTCTGAGTTCTTGATTACACTAACTCGATTGATGATAGCATTCACACATACTTCTCACTCATCCATTCTTTCCACAAATTATTAAATACCTTCGCGGCTCAATAAAAATCCTCCTGCTATGAAGCGTATTAACCAGTACAAAAAACTATTTAACGTCACTCCAGAAACTGATCTCAAAGAGTTGAAGAAAACATACAGAAATCTGGTGAAAGAGTGGCATCCAGACAAGTTTCAAGAAGGAGATGAAAAAGCCGCTGAAGCTGCAATCAAAAGTCAGGAAATTGTAGATGGATATGATTTTTTGGTAAGCATAGCTCCTGAGACTAAAGAGGCTAATCTAGAAGCATATACCAAAACAACTACTGAGTCTGGCATCCTTGATTATCATCACAAAGGTCAAGTAATGGAAATATCCTTCAAGGATGGCACCACATATGAATACTTTGGGGTTTCCAAGAACATCTATATCAAGATGATCAACTCAGATAAGCAGTATCGTTTTGCTAAACGAAATATTTTCAACTCATTCCTTTACAGAAAGTCTAAGAAAGATGTAGAAATGGAGTAAAAAAGAGGGTTTTGATTAAGACCTTTTAGTTTCTTCTTCAGCAATTACTTTCGCTAAATACTTCGCGTCTTTTGATACACCTCCTAGTGTAGCGGATCCGCGAGTATACATCCAAGGTAAACCTATAAAGTATAGACCTTCTATATTACTCACTCCTCTATAGTTTTTAGGATAGCTATTTTCGTCAAGTTCTAGTCCTTCTATCCATTTAAAATTGGGACGATAGCCTGTTGCCCAAACAATGTTCTTGATAGTAGATATTTTTTGACTTGTGAAAGTGATCTCATTTTTAAAAGCATCTTTTGTTCTTCCAACAGAAATCACATTTTCACGAGACAAGATTTCCTTTACATCTGTACCTATTACTGGCTGAGTTATAGCGCTGATTTTCTTACCAATCCAGCTATACTTATGAAAACTTAAAAAACCTATCAAAGTAAACCACCACCAAATGGTCTTTCCTAAAATTTGCTGAGGAATCGACTTCACTTTGGTATCGCCTGAGAAGTAAACCTTCTCTGACACATTTTTAGAAATTTCATCTAAGATCTGATAGCCCGAATCACCCCCTCCTACGACCAATGTCTCCCCATACTTCAACTGGTGCACTCCTTTGTAATAATTGCTGTGCATTTGCAAAATATCCTCCTCCACTCTGGTATGACATGGCGGTGTATATGGAGTATGAAAGGGTCCTGTGGCTACAATTACATTTTTCGCTTCCATTTCCCCTTCATCAAACTTCACAAGAAACCCTTCAGCTGTTTTTTGAACTGAAGTAACTAACGTATTGAATTTCACAGGAATGGCAAATTTCTCAGCGTAGGCTTTGAAATAATCAGCTACTTCAAATTTATTGGGGTAATAACCCTTGGGAGCTTCAAATGCCAATCCTGGCAAATGGTTGTACTCCGTTGGCGTGAAAAGTTTTAATGAATCCCATCTACTTAACCAAGACGCTCCTATTTCATCTCCACCATCAAGCACTACGTACTCTTTCCCCATTTCCTTCAAATGGTACGCCATGGATAATCCAGCCTGAGCGGCTCCTATTATTACAAAATCCAACATGTCTCTTGATAATTTGTCGCAAAACTAGACACAAAAGAAACAGGGATTGTTTCTGCGTACATTAGATTTAGAGAAAAAAAGAATACGATGAGAGGGAAGCAGTTTCATGAATACCTCAGTTACCACCGGCATTGTTATTTATCATCTAATTGGTAACAAAAGCGAGCCTACAACCCTTTCTTAAACATTTGAATAATAGAGCTGAGAATGATTACAGAAAAGCATCCAATGACATTGTACCATAAATAGCTTAGCTCAAAATAGCCTGCAACAGTCATGAAATGACAAACAAGTACTGCAGTTTGAGCTACAATGGCGGCAATGAAAACAGATTTTCCTTGTACTTTCTTAAAGAAAAAGGCTACCAAAAAAATACCCAAAATGGTTCCATAAAAAATAGACCCAATAATATTAACTGCTTCGATAAGATTCTCCGAATTTTTGGCGAGAATCGCAAAAAGAATTGCCAATACACCCCAAGCAAACGTCAGAATTTTTGAAGTCTTTAGATAATGATCATCTGTTCCCGTTTTATTAATCGCTCTCTTGTAAAAATCCACTGATGTGGTAGAAGCTAGAGCGTTCAGCTCTGAAGATGTAGATGACATGGCAGCCGAAAAAATCACGGCGATCAATAATCCAATCAATCCATGAGGTAGGTAATTGATAATGAATGTCAAGAAAACATAATCTGAATCTTTCGTTTCTATGGTATCATCTGCTTTCAGTATTACTTCTTTTGCCTTCTTTCTTATTGCTAAGGATTGAGCATCAGCTATCTTCAACTGATCCACAAAAGCGGATTGCTCCGCATCTGAAAGCCCATCACTAGTCAGATTTTTTGCAGCCTCCATTCTTGACTGTAACGCTGCTGCATATTCTATATCAAGAGCTTGATACTCCTTCGCATATGCTGAAGATTGCACTTTTTCTACACTCACTTCTTTGAAGTGCATTGGTGGTGTATAGAAAATATAAAAAACATAGACCATCACTCCTGTAAACAGAATGAAGAACTGTAGAGGAATCTTTAAAATAGCATTAAACATCAAGCCCATTCTACTTTCAGCGGCATTTGTCCCTCCTAGATATCTTTGAACCTGTGACTGATCAGTTCCAAAATAAGAAAGAGCCAAAAAGAAACCTCCAGTCAAACCCGACCAAATCGTATATCGCTCTCCTGGATCAAAACTAAAATTCACAGCTTCTAACTTGCCTAGATTACCAGCAATTTTCATCGCTCCGGAAAACGAAGTATGATCCCCAATGTACCCGATAATCATGAAGAAGGCTGCAAACATACCCGCCATGATCACTCCCATTTGTTGCTTCTGAGTAATAGAAACTGCTTTTGTACCTCCAGAAACTGTGTAAACAATGACAAGAATACCTGTCCCCAAAATGGTTGCTGTTAGATCCCAATGTAGAATAGAAGAAATAATTATAGCAGGAGCGTAAATAGTAATTCCCGCCGCTAGACCCCTTTGAATGAGGAATAGGAAAGCTCCAAGGTATCTTGTATTCACGTCAAATCTTTTCTCCAAAAATTCATACGCCGTATAAACCTTTAATCTGTAAAAAATAGGTATGAACACGGCTGAGACGACTATCAGAGCTATTGGAAGTCCAAAGTAGTTTTGAACAAATCCCATCCCACTTTCATATGCCTGCCCCGGTGTGGAAATAAATGTGATGGCACTTGCTTGAGTCGCCATAACAGACAATCCAATGGTGCCCCACTTCATGGAGCGACCTCCCAGCAAATATCCTTCTATGTCTTTTTGCCCTCTTGTCTTGTATACTCCGTATCCTACAATGAAAATCAATGTGCCGAAAAGCACTAATAAATCCAGATTATTCATCAGTAGTTGGAGCTAAAAAAATGAAACAACGTAATTAATACGACTAACCAAGCAGCCACAAATAAGTATAGATTCCTCCACTTTTTAAATAATGGTGGTTTGGAGATATTATCTTCTGAGATTAATTCTGTCATTTTCCTAGGGAAATCATATTTACGAAAAGGCGATAAGCACCTGGCACTCCGGCTGGCAATTCTCTAAACCAACTGTAGCCAGAATAGATGTAATATCCTTTTCCATGCTTTGCGACGAGTAAGCCACCTTCTTTTGGATTTTCTCCCGGATCATTACTACTCAGGATAGGTGTAAATTCATCCGACCACTCATTTGGAAAGTAAAGCCCTCTTTCTTGCACCCAATTTTCAAAATCCTCTTCTGTAATCTTGTTTGGTCCTTGAAGTATAGGGTGGTTTTCATCAAGCATTCTAACTGGGGCTTCTTCTACAGATACACGGTCACGGGATAGCTGTAACTTATATGGTGCAACTTCTTTTGTCACCATGCCAAAACTTTTACTGTATTGAACAATAACATTACCCCCATTTTCTGCATACTTAAATAGCTCTGTGTTTTTGAATGCAAGCCATTCAACAGTATTAAAGGCTCTAGCGCCAACAATTACAGCGTCAAATTTTGACAAATTATAGGCCTCAATATCATCCTTTTCTAAGAATTGTAAATCATATCCTATGTCCATTAAATTTTGTGGCACTTCATCACTCGCTCCAACTATGTAACCAATAGAATTACCCACTTTTTTTAAATCCAATCGAACAACTTTGGTCTCAGCTGTTGGATACAGCGTTTGCTTAGGGATATGATCATATTCAATGACAGAAACTCCCTTCTTATATTCCTTTCCATCCAATGTAGCTATTGCCAAAATTTTTCCTTCTGAGGCTTTTTTAGGAGGAGTTACTTGAAAGGTGAATATCTGTTCTTCTGCTTTGTTTGTTAAGTTAAATGCCTGAGAAGCAGGGGTAGACTTCCATCCGTCGGGTAAATTCAATTTCAAATCACCCTCAATGTTTTTTCTTCCTGATATAACTCTGACATCAATTGATTTTGGCTGATCATCTCCAAATACTAGCACACCACCCGATACATTAACCATTACTGGTGGGCCGATAGAAACAGGTTCGTAAACTTCTCCATCGACACGATCAGTACGTTTAAAAATAACCGGAGTAGAAATAACTATTTCCTCGCCTTCTACATCTAAAATCACTCTTCCTATAAAAACTGGATCGTTTTCCGGCTTACCAATAAGTAATTGATCTTCTACATTATACATACCCAAGGTTCCTTTATCTTTCAACCAGTATGGATTAGTATATTTTATTCGTTTTGGAATGATAAAATTCATCTCTGAATTGAATCGCTTATTGTTTATCAAAGGAACTTCTAATGAAATCGGATTGACCCACTGTTCAAATTCAACGCTTTTTAATTTTATTTCGGCATTACTTCTATTAATTGCTTCCAAAGCAATGACGATAGAATCACCTGGAGTATAAGAATTGTCATTCGATCTCAACTCAACAAAAAGACCTGAAACAGCTTTTATCAATTCATCAATTTCCTTGGTCTTTATATCTACCCAAAAAGCATCATCCAATTTTTTCAGTTCTCTTCTAGCCAAGACAAGTGATTCCAAAATGGCTGATGGATTTGCCTCATCATACTCATTGATTGCTTTTTGGATATACAATTGCACTCTTTCTGAACCTTCAATTCTATCCCATGTGGTTACAATATCATCAAACGGGTTTTCGGTCTTATTGCCACCCCACTGTTCTAGGTATTCAGTCACCTCACCTCTTGATCCGCTAGATCCAAACTCCTGACTCTTATGCATACTTCTACTTTCAGCAGCAATTTCAGTATCTGATTTGCCAAGTAGAGGGTTATAAGTACCAACACTAAAAGTTGAAAGACCGGTAGTATCTCTACCTGAGTTTCTAAACCACCAGGAGCCCGTATTCCAAAATATTTTCTTTGGTGCCCATGGCTCGACATAATCTAATTGATCGGGAAAGGCTGTTTCATCTCCGCTCAATTCAAAAGCCTCTTTTGCCAAAATAGCACTAGCTACATGATGCCCATGATTTCTACCCGGCTCATCATTAAATCTCGTAATAATGATATCAGGTCTAAATTTTCTGAATGTCCAAACGAAATCAGCCAACACTTCTTCCCTATTCCAAATATTGAATGTTTCGTCAGGGTGCTTGGAGTAACCAAAATCATTTGCTCTTGTAAAAAATTGCTGCCCACCATCTGTTCTCCTTGCTGCCAAAAGTTCTTGCGTACGAATAAGTCCAAGCTCTTCTCTTATTTCAGGTCCTATAAAATTTTGTCCACCATCTCCACGGGTAGCAGATAAGTAAGCAGTTCGCATGTGCCTATTATTCGCATAGTAAGCGATCATCCGGGTGTTTTCATCATCTGGGTGTGCCGCGACATATAAAACTGTTCCTAAGACATTCAATTTTTCAAGCATCTGACGAACATCCCCAGAGTGTGGTTTTTTGGGAGCTTGAGAAAATATAGGAGAGGATATAACAATTGCCAAAAGGCAAATGAGCGTTGATTTGATCTTCATTTATTAGGTCTATTGCGGTTAATTACGACAAAAAAGTCGGAAAGTTATAACATAATGACCACTGGTGAAATAACTACATGAATGCCCTCAAAATAAATGAATACGCTATAAAGACTAACCTAACTTGCTAAAGTCTTTAACGTCTGCATCTGTTGTAAGTAGTCGAATGAAAATTCCATTTAGATTTTCAAAATCCCATGGTTTTGATACGAAATCGTGAATTCCAAAGTCACCAACTGATTCATCAAGATCCGCTCTTTTAATGAATCCACTTAATATCATTCTTTTCAAATCCGGGTTGAACTTATGAACGTCCCTTAATAGCTCTACACCAGACATGTGTGGCATTCTGTGATCTGTCACGATCAGATCTATTTTCTGACCACTGGTTACAATTTCATAAGCTTCCTTTGGTCCTATTGCGGTAATTACATTATAAATACGTCTGAAAGTAGATTTAAAGCCACGCAGGTTCGGCATTTCATCATCCACATAAAGAATAGTATACTCTTTATCTGCTTTTGCTGACTGACGTTCTGCACGTCTTGCCGCTCTTCGTTCTGCTCTTTCTTCTGCTGTTAGGGTTGCCATAGTGAGAATTGTTGGTCGAACAAAAATAAGAGATTTACCGAGGAAAATATCATGTATTTTCAACTAAGCAAAATACTTAATTCCACTTATGTTAAATCATATGCCAAATCGAATCCCAGCTCCTAAGTTTATCCTAGAAATATTTTCCGCATCCTCAGGATTTTGTACCGTATAAGGATTTCCATTAATTTCTATTTGAGTTAAAGTTCCCAATATTGCTCCAAAATTCAACCCAACAGCAATGAACTTGTTTATAGTTATTGAATAATCATAATTAATTCGCAAGCCAATGGTCGCCCCACTCATCATTAACTCTTGACCATCAGTGAAGCCTTCATTTTCATAGAAGAGAGCCCCTAAACCAAAGGAAGCGTATCCAATATTTCCATTTTCTTCCATTTTCCTAAAGATCCAACTTAGGCCATAGTAAGAAATGGTAATATTTTCAATGACATATCCAAACCCTGGAATACTACCCTCTGAAATGCTAGAAAATTGATTGTACTCCAGTCCTAATCCATTATTCCTTTCAAATACTTGCAGCCTCATGTCGAAATCAGAGCCTAAACGAAGCTGTCTCATATAGTCTTTAGGTATGCTTGGAGCAGCACGTCCAGTTCTGTACCCAATACCTACATTAGTTATCAATCTGATCCTTTCATGAGTTCCTACCTCTTGATATGAATCAAGAAGCTGTTGATCAGATTCGTTCTCTTTCGGGAAAGATTCTTTTTTTGATTCTTCATTTTCCCCGTCAGGCTTATGAAAGTAGACGACCTCTGTAAGCTCGACTCTGCTGCGTGTTTCACCAAGTTTATAGAATAGAAAGTCAGAAGTGATTCTTGTAATTTCACAGGTAATAGTATCACCACTTGCTTTTACGAAGTAGGAGCCCTCTTGGCCATAGCCAATGGTAGTGAATGCTAGCAGCCCAACAAATAAGAGAAATTTTATTCTTTTCACGTTTCAATGAAACTTTTATATGATGCAAGATATAGCCATCACTTTTCAAAAAGAGATAAGAACAGAAAAGTCATCCAAAAATGAAAATTTGTCAAATCCATAAAATACTTATCTTTATGATTATTTAAGCGCTTAACCTTAATTGTATGTATTGCAAAATCTGGAATTTCACTGTGGAATCTTCTAAGCAAGAAAAATTTGAGGAAGAATACGGTCGAGCCGGAAGTTGGTTTAAATTCTTTGAAACCTGCGAAGATTTTTTGGGACTAGAGTTGATGAAAAACGCAGACGGAAAGACCTACATGGTAATTGATCGCTGGATGAGTGAAGATGATTATGAAGATTATATATCTGATAATCAAGCTGTTTATGACGATCTTACTGATAAGAATAAGGAACTTTACTCTGAACAGCAAAGCATGGGCACATTCAATATCTTGCAGTAAACCTTAACACTCGTTTCTGACAGTACTTCTAGAAATTTTCTAGCTAGAAAACTGAAATATTATTGCCTTAAATTTCCTTGAGATTTTTCACATAGGTAGGGGGTATTGAATTCCGTTTTGTTACACTTAAAACCTAACAATACCTGATGATACGAATCACGCTAATACTCGTCATCTTATTTTCCTTAGTATTGAAAGTCCATGCACAAAAAAGCCTGACTTCATTCATTGAAGAAATGCAAACAGTTTCTTCAAAAGAGTTTTTCTATGAAAATGAATGGATAGATACCATTCAAATGAAAAGTAACAGTGGAGAATTCATTAAGGACATCACTAATTCTTTAAAAAATTCTGGCTTTCAGCTATACGAGTATAAAAATAAGTATGTTTTTATCTATCCAAATAAACTTGAATTTGAAAAGCTCAAACAAAAGAATCAGTCCAATTTAAATGGAAGTAAACTCATCAATTATACGAGGATTGGCGATCCCGAAAAGAGTCGTCCCAACTTCAAGTACAAACTATCTGGAATTATAACGGATGAAAAAAATGAGGTAATTCAAGGTGGAACTGTTTCCGTGAAAAATTTAAATGATGGTGCTATTACAAATGGAAGTGGTCGCTTTTCCATCGAATTAATACCGGGTAATTATGAAATAGAATTCAACTATTTAGGATTGGAGTCTGAGACAAGGTACGTGACATTCTACAGTGAGGGCAACATAGACATAACCTTATATCAGGGCACCTACTTTTTAGATGAAGTCGTAATTGAAGGATTAAACTCTCAAGATCAGCTAAACGAATCGGTAATAGGTAGAACTAAAATAAAAATGGCTACTATAGAAGCTATGCCTGCTTTTCTGGGCGAAGTGGACGTGCTAAAAAGTGCAACAATGCTACCCGGAGTAAATGTCGCTGGAGAAAGTTCCTCTTACCTGAATGTGCGTGGAGGGAGAAATGACCAAACGCTTGTCTTAATGAACAATGCCCCTGTGTTTACACCTGGGCATCTTCTCGGATTTTTCTCTGTCTTCAACGGTGATTTTACTTCAGATCTATCTCTTTATAAAGGAAACATTCCATCAAGATTTGGCACAAGAGCCTCCTCTGTGATGGATGTAAGGCTTGGACAGTGGGCAAAGAAAAAAGTCAATGTTTATGGTGGAATAGGAATTGTGAATACTAATCTTGGTGTAAAAGCAAAATTTCTTGATGATAAACTTGACGTTCATATTGGTGGACGAACCTCCTATTCTGATTGGCTTTTTGACTTGGCTAAAAGCGAAGACATTCTAAAAAGTTCTGCTAGATTTAGAGACGAAAACCTAATTGCCAGATTCGTTCCTGATCAAAGTAATACTTTTCATTTATCTCTTTACAATAGCTATGACTATTTTAAGTATTCTGATCAAGCTGAGTTTGAATGGAAGGCAAATAATGGAAGCCTTGAGTGGGATCACCTATTCAATAATGATTGGGTTTCATCTACCAGACTTGTATTCAGTGACCTAGACAATTCTTCAAGAGGATTAGAAATTAATGAAGGATACTTATTGAAAAACGGGATATCAATGGTAGGCTTTCAGCAAGCATTAAGCACTGCAATTGGAGATGGTGAACTGGATGCTGGTGTAGAGTTTAATTCATACAAAATAAATTCAGGAGAGATTGCCGCTCAAGGAGAGATTTCAAGAATTCAGAATGAAGCTCTAGAAAAAGAAAACGT
>JBGCFL010000049.1:0-4382 GCA_045106975.1 Ekhidna sp.
GTGATGTAGTTGAATTCCCTTATCTCGATCCAATGTGAATCTTGAGTTCACTAAACTTCGATCTACAAACTGTAATTTCTGCGATGATATTACTCGTTCACGGTTTCCAGGTAGCTTAGTTTGCCCCCACCAAAGACTCCATCCTTCTGAGAAGCCCCATTTCATTACTGCATCTAAAACGATATTGGCAGTATTACCTGACTCATCTATTCTACCACTTCTTGTGTCTCTATTGGAGATAGCTAACTCTACTTTGTATTTCAAATTTGGCTGAAAAGCAAAACCATCAAATTTCAATCTTGATCTTCTGATAAGCATCTTATCTTCATAATCGCCATTCTCGCTATTTAACTCACCGATATAAAGTGTTTGAAATCTAAAACCGAATTTGGTTTCAAATGAACCGTCCTTCGCTTCTATTTTTAATCCTTTCCCCCACGTGCTATTGGTCATATCCTGAGCACTAGTTTGAATAATTAATGAAACTATAAAAAAAGAGGTTGCTATTTTTTTTGAGAAATTCATTACTACTGGGTCTTCATTTTTTAAGGACGCAAAATTAGTATTTCAATATTATCTTAATATTTACTGAATGTTAAATTGCAAAAATTGCTGGATTTGTCTTAATCACTAAAAATGGAAACATCTTGTTGTTGTGGGTTCTGAAACCAACATCTAGATAAAACAATTTCTTAACATTGACGAAACAGTACAATGGTAATTTTGCAATCGTAAACTAAAAGAAAATGCAATACGGATTATTTGAAATTCTCAATCTAATAGGTGCTCTTGGTTTCTTCATATATGGAATGAAGGTCATGAGTGAAGGTATTCAAAAAGTAGCTGGGTCTAAAATGCGAAGCATTCTTAGCTCCATGACTTCCAATAGATTTAAAGGACTTGTTACAGGATTTACTATAACAGGTTTAGTACAATCATCATCTGCAACAACAGTACTAGTCGTAAGTTTTGTGAATGCAGGATTGCTTTCATTGACAGAGTCAATTGGAGTAATTATGGGTGCCAATATTGGAACAACCATTACTGCTTGGCTGATATCTATTGTTGGGTTTAAGGTGAAAATTGCCACATTCGCTTTACCTATCATTGCTTTCGGATTTCCTTTGATGTTTTTTAACAAGGATAAACTGAAATTTTGGGGAGAAGTTTTAGTAGGATTTGCTCTACTCTTCATGGGACTTGCTCTATTGAAAGACTCTGTTCCTGATCTAAAAGCCAACCCTCAGATACTAGAATTTTTAAGTCATTATACAGATCTAGGATATCTTTCGATTCTTCTTTTTGTAGGAATAGGAACGCTACTAACAGTTATAGTACAGTCATCAAGTGCAGCCATGGCTCTTACTTTAGTTATGGCTAATAATGGATGGATTCCTTTCGAGCTAGCTGCCGCAATGGTACTAGGTGAAAATATTGGAACAACTATTACTGCAAATTTGGCTGCTTTAGTAGGGAATGTTCATGCCAAAAGAGCAGCCCTATCCCATTTCATTTTCAACATGTTCGGTGTTCTTTGGATTCTAATATTGATCTATCCGGCAGTTAATCTTGTGAACTACTACATGGTAAGCACAGGCAGTGAATCGCCATTTACCAGCGCTACTAGTATTCCTATTGCACTTTCCATTTTCCACACTACATTCAATATCATCAATAGTTTATTATTGATTTGGTTTGTGAACTTCATAGCGAGAACCGTTACAAAAGCAATCAAATCCACTGGGGACGATGATTTTAAACTAGAATATATCAGCACAGGTATGATGAATACTGCTGAACTTTCAATAGAAGAAGCTAGAAAAGAAACCGCAAGAATGGGTGGATTGGCAGCTAAAATGTCAGGTCAGTTCAGGGAGTTACTACTTACAGATAAGCCTAAGAAACAGAAAAAATTATTGAAGAAGCTTCGTGAGTATGAAGAGATGACCGATAGAATGGAAGAAGAAATTTCTGCATATCTGATTAAAGTTTCTACAAGTGGGACATTAGGGTCAGAAAGTACTGTTAGAGTGACTAGTCTTCTAAGTGCAGTAAATGACCTTGAAAGAATTGGAGATATTTTTTATCAGATGTCAAAAGATGTTGATAGAATTATCAAAAATGAGAAGAGCTTGAGAGGTAAGCAAATAAAGAATTTAGAGGAAATGCTGGATTTAATTGATGACGCTCTTGAAATCATGACCACTAACCTTAATTCAACTAAAAGTACAATTAGCCTTAATTCCGCAATTGTGAAAGAAGGTGAAATCAATAGTTTCAGAAATCAATTGAGAAAGGATCAGACTAAGGATATTGAAAAAGAAAAGTATGATCCAAAAAGAGATGGTTGGTACAAAGATCTTTTTCATTTATGTGAAAAGGTTGGAGATCATATCATCAATGTTTCTGAGGCCATTACAGGAGAAAGAGAAAGAGAAGCGAAGGAAGAGACATCTAAATCGTAAATGTCTAGGACACTCTCCAATCAGTCTTATACAAAAACCTACTATTCAGTGCCTCTCAAAGTCGCTGTAATAGTAGGTTCAATTTCCTTATTTCTTTTTTCAATAGATCTAATGGGGCTTTCCATTGGATTGATGACAAGTGATTTTACCTCACAGATTAGTCAGGTTACTTCTAATCCTTTCGTAGGTCTTTTCATCGGCTTGGTAGCCACAGCGCTACTTCAGAGTAGCTCTACCACTACTTCTATTGCTGTGGCAGCAGTAGCATCTGGTGCCATTAGTTTACAGAACTCCATTCCCATTGTTCTTGGAGCAAACATTGGCACAACAATAACTAGTACCATTATTTCTATGAGTTATATTTCTAAATCAAAAGAATTTAGAAAGGCCATAGCAGCTGGTACTTCACATGACTTTTTCAATATACTCACGGTCATTGTTTTATTACCACTGGAGTCACGCTACCATTTGTTAGAGAGAAGCAGCTCATACATATCATCATTTTTTCACAAGGACAACTTTATAAGTTATACTGGAGAAACTGGCTTTGAATTTTTCTCAGTATTTGATTTTATCAATCAATTCATTGTTGGATTTACGGGTCCAATCATAGGTTTGCTTCTTGCAGCATTAATTCTGTTTGGCTGTATTAAGCTCATATCAAAATGGCTTTATACTATGCTAATAGGCACAACTAAGGACCGTCTTGAAAACGTAGTTTTTAAGACGAAAATGAGGTCTTTTGGTTGGGGTTTGGTTTTGACTTCTGTTGCACAATCTAGCTCTCTTACCACGTCACTAATAGTCCCTTTAGTAGCTACCAGTAAAGTAAAGATTAAGAGAGCGTTTCAGTTTATTTTGGGAGCTAATCTGGGAACAACCATTACGGCTTTATTAGCGGCTTTATTTCAATCTGAAGCAGCCATTAGTTTGGCCATAGTGCATCTACTATTCAATCTGATTGGTGTAGTCATATTTCTATTTATTCCCTTCACTAGTAATCTTCCGGTATACTTAGCGAAAAAATTTGGAAGAATGACTGTTAAAGCCAGAATTATCGGATTTGCTTACATTTTGGTCGCTTTTTTCTTATTGCCATTTACTTTGATTTACTTGACAAAAACATCAGATAAACCAGTAAGCACTACAGAAATTCATTTGAAGGAGTAGCTTTGTAACCAAAGTAACGATTTAAAATGGCCACTTCTATTAGGAAAATTGTTGACCAACTAGCAGAGTACGCTGAGATCAAGACAGATCAAATTAAGCTGAAATTTATTTCAAAGGTTTCTAGACTTTTGGCAACTACTCTATCTATTGTTCTTATAGGAGCTTTAGGATTGCTTTTTTTACTATTTCTCAGTTTGAGTATGGCGGAGATTCTTAATGAATCATTAGACAGTAATTTTTGGGGACATTTAATAGTTACCGGATTTTATTTAACCCTGATCATTATAGTGCTTCTATTAGCTAAAGCTAAAAAGATCAGAGGTTGGTTTGAAAAATTAATTATGTATATAGCTGAGCAGGAGAATGGCAAAGACGATTAAAGAAAAAAGAGAGCAATTAGCTGCTCGTGAGCAAGAATTAAAAAAAGAATTAGACTTAAACTCTGAAGGTTTGCGAGAAAAGGCTAAACAAGTTGGGAAAATCGCACTGGTATCTGGCGGAGTAGCGCTACTTGGATTCTGGATCTACAAAGCATTTTTTGAAGATGAAGACACTGAAAACGTTTCTAAGAAATCAATAAAACGTAAAAAAGCAATGAAAGGAGTTTCCACTAAGTTGACTGATCTCGCAATGCCATATATAGGAAAGGTACTAGAGTCCGTTTTCTCTAATGATGATGAAAAAAAGATACGTAAGGATTAAACGTTCATTAGAGATTCTCTTCGTCTCATTTTACCCGCAGGAATT
>JBGCFL010000005.1:0-19536 GCA_045106975.1 Ekhidna sp.
TTAAGGCAATAGCTGATTATTCTAGCCAAACAGATGATGGAGGATTCGGTGCTGCCTGGTCAGATGAGGATGGAAACACCTATTTCTTCAACAATGGATCTGGTAAAATTTATAGAGCTGCTTTCAACGAGCAAGGAGAGATTCTTTCTTTTGCTTTTATTTCTACTTCAGAACCCAATGGCTCTAATGACGGGATGGGATGTGCATTGGCTCAAGCTCCCGTTTTCCCAGAAATTTGCGACAATGGATTGGATGACGATGGAGATGGCTTGGTAGATTGTGAAGATCCAGATTGTACAGCTTCTGAGAAGTGCGGTGTAAGTGGTGTTGTATATGGGTCTACTTATGCATGCACTGAAAGTTTAGCTACTTATCACACTTTTTTTACTAACAATTCTACACTAACCAATACGGTAACTATAACTGAGCAATTACCCAACGGGTTTGTATTTGTACAAGACTCACTGTCGTTCGACGCGGGTGGTTCTTCCTCTTTTACTTTCCAACCAATAGATGGTGATATAGGCACACTAAAATGGGGTCCTATTACATTGAATGGGAAGGAAACAGTGAAAATTTCTTACGATGTAGTCATAAATGAAGGAGCAGATACGGGCGCTCAATTCAATCAAGTAACAGCTGAGCTGGATAGAGAAGGAACGCAAGTATATCCAACTTCTCTATCTACCGAAATACTAGTAGGAGATTGCCCTACTCCTAATACGTATACATGTGAGCCTGCTTTTTATCAAGTGTATAAGAAGAAAGGAAAGAACCAACCAAATGTATTTGGGAAACTTGATCCAATCACTGGAGATTACGATGCTATTGCCATCGCTTCTGATTTTGCTAATGGGTTAGGATACGACATCAATTCAGGACTTGTTTATGGAGCTTCTGGAAACAGATTTGTTCAATTAGATCAAGATGGGATAGTTATTGATCAAGGTATCCGATTCAACAAAAAAGTATATCGAGGAGATATCAATCAGAATAGTGAATGGTACGGAGTAGATGGAAGTGATATGGTGAAAATTGATGTAAGTGGGACACCAAGAGTCATTGCAACTTACGCTGGTCAGGGTCTACAAGGATGGGACATTGCTTACAATAATGATGGTCATTTCTATTCTGTGCACAATACATCATTGTATCAATTCAATACTGAAACAAATACTAAAAATTTCATCGCAGAACTTTCAGGATCATCAATACCAACTTCTGGTGGATACGGTGCACAATGGACTGGATCTGATGATTACTTATATATATCACACAATAAAACTGGAAAAATTATAAGAGTGGATGTACTCACAGGAGAAGCAAGAGTAGTATCTCTATCTACAGATGGTTTGAGCTTGAATGATGGTTTTTCTTGTCCTACTGAGATCCCGGTAGTTTTCGAATTTGATTATGGTGATAACAATAGATTACCTCAAAGTAGAATACTTGCCTACAGACAAGATATTAGCTTCGATGATATCCCTGACTTCAGTACATTTTGGTTTGGAAACACAGTAAACTATGACCTCTCCGATCCAGCAAATGCCAATGCAGATGGAGACTTAGATGATGGATTAACCCTTTCAACTGAAATTGATAATGGAACACTATCTGCCGTAATCGGACTAAACACAAACATTGAAGGAACGGCTCATTATCTTATTGGAGTTGATTGGGATGACAATGGGACATTTGATGACATCCTAAATGAATCTATCTCTATGAATACTGCTCGCACCATAATCAAAGACATCAATGTTCCTGATGGTTATGAAGGAGGATTCATAAACCTAAGAATCATCATTTCAGAAGATGAATTAAGCAATTCTAATATCTCAGGAGAAGTATTGCTTATGGGAGAAGTAGAGGATTATAGATATGAAATCTCACTTCCTTGTACTGGTGACGACTGTGAAGTTACAACAGGAGCCAATGGAGGATTAGAGAGTAATGGAAGCCTTGCAAATGCCATTGCAAAGAGAAATTACTCTAGAGTAAAAAATAATGATAAAAGCTATTTGAGAGTCAATCAGCCAGTAATGGCAGAATACAAAATGGCAAGAACGAGTAGTCAGCCCACCTCTAACTATTTTCCAGAGCAAGGACATACAGGCAATGAAGAAGCAAGAGTTTCTACACCTGAGGACTTAATTGAAATTACGAATGCAGAAAATGTATTTGCATTGGATTATTACTTAGAGAAAAAAAGAGTGGCAGCATCACTCTTCTTGAGTACGACTGATCAGGTATATAATCATTCAAAAAATGTATGCGATCGATTAAACGGTAAATCAATAGAAGAGGCAAGAGTTGTGAATTTGGATGGTGTGAATGTTGTTTATGCAAAAATTAGAAACGAATCCGGAGCTATTGAATATTCTGCTTGGTTTTCAGCAAAAGACAATGATTCAAATTACGAGGTATATAGTCTTTGGAATGTAGATAATTATCCATCTGGTAAGTATATGAATTTTCAAGCCTGGAGTTCTTCTCCAGCTCAAGTATTCCATATCTTGAAATATGCATTAGCTCAATTAAGATCTGAAAAAGAACTTAGTGGTAATAAAGAAACTCAGCAACTTCCAGGAGTCTTTGTAAAAAGCGGTCAATATAGAAATGGCCAGTTGGTTTTATCTGTAGTGAACAATAGCCAAGCAACGTCCATAGAAATTGAAGCTAATCTAAGAGCAACTGAGCAAGCTGATTTAGTTAACGAATTGTTTCCAATCTCTTTGACTGGAGCAGCTGAAGAAGAAGTCATTGTAAATACTGGCTACTTATTCGATGCTGGCGTATCTGTAAGAGTCGAAAATGAAGAAGCATATGATGCCCTTTACTTGGCAGATGGAGCTTGGGGAACAGATTTTAATCCATCAGTATCTACTATTGAAGAATTTCAGATATACGAAGTTGTAGACGCTCCTGAATTAGCAGAGTACCTTATAGAACGAGATTTCACTCTTTCAGCAAAGAGCAGTGACGTAATCAATGTATTTAGAAATGTAAAGGCAGGAGAAAAGACATTGAATATCTCTTCTTACTCAACTATCCGTTTTGATATCCAGAACAACACTCCAATAGAAATTGTACTCGTAGAAAAAGGGTTAGACAACTGGGAAGATCGTTTAAAAGTCACCATTCCAGTTCACGAAGAAATGAATACAGTTGCGCTCGATTTACAAAAATTCAATATTGAAAACGTTGAAGAAATTCAAACTATTGTATTCTCTTATCTGAATCAATCAGGCACTGAGGATCATGTCAAATTATCAGTGAGCAATCTTTCTTTTGGAAACGAAACTATATTAGGAGCTCAAAACGAATTGAGTGAAGCTATTAGCTTCTCAGTTTATCCAAATCCAACTATAGATTATATCAAAGTCAATTCTTCTGATTTGACTACAAATGGAGCATTGACCATTGTTGATCTAAGTGGTAAAGTAGTGCTAACGAAAGAGATAAAAGCAACAGATCTAAATACAAGAATTTGTATTTCATTACCTTCTGGTATATATCAGATTGTTTTAGAAACCAATGCAGGATTGGCTAGCCAACTATTAAAAGTGAAATAAAATTTGGAAGTAGTCTTTTCTTTAACCCTCAAACATTATCCGTTTTGAGGGTTATTTAAGAATCACTAAAACAGTTTGGACAGTTTGGTCGAATATAAGGTCTACGAGGCATTCACATTTATATATTTGTCGAAAATTCAACGGGTTTAATGAAAAAGATATTTTTTCTATTATTTCTTATAACATTTTTGATGAGCCCTTCATTTGGACAAAATGAAGAATACCTGGATAGTCTCAATCAAGTGGTAAAAGATTTGGCATGTACTAATCCTGAGCTTTCTGATTCACTTATTTCGGTAGTATTAGAGGCAGCTTTTTCAAAAGATTATACCATTCAGATAGGATATGCTTACAATAATGCTGCATTAAATTTTATTTGTGAAGACGATTATCGGAGAGCGATTGAGAAGGCAAAAGAAAGCATTGATTTTTTCAGAAGAGCAAAGTATGGAAAAGGGGAAGCAGATGCTACCTATACTATTGCGGCAGCCTATAGAAAATTGCATAGAAATGATTCCGCACTGCTTTACAGTAGAAGAATTTTGGGCATTGCAAATGCAAATCAGGATATCACAATCGAAGCAGCAGCATATTTTAATTTGTCTGGTGTATTCATCGAAAGTCATCAGAATGACTCTGCATTGTACTACTCTTTAAAAGCTTTAAAAATAGCAGATAACCCACTTAAAGATGTCTATTTTCTCCCAGGGATTGTACATAATTTGGCGATATCATATAATCAAGGAGGTGCTCTTGAAAAAGCGAAGGAGACTTTTTTGAGAGCCGAAAAACTTTATCAAGAATATGAATATAGAAAAGGAAGACCTAGTTCTCTATATAGCGCAATAGGGAGGTGCTATTTACGTCTTGAAAAATACGATTCTGCTATTATTTTTTATAAAAAAGGGATGATAAAAGCAGAAGAGATTAACAACGACTTTATGCTAGCTATTTTAAGTAGAAGCATAGGAAAGGCCTATTGGGAAAAAGGAGACATTGATAAAGCAGTTTCGTTTGGCTTAGCAGCAAAAAAAATAAGCGAACGAGCTTCACTTGACGGAAACTTAGCGGTAGTCTTATCCCAACTCACCTTGTATTACACCGAACTTGGAGATTATCCAAAGGCGATCAGGTATGGTAAAGCAGGTTTAATCACAACTGAGAAAACAAATAATCTTGGTGTAAGAACTTCTATTCTGTCCAATCTATCTGCTGCTTATGAGAAGTCTAGTGATTTAGTCAATTCTCTGGCAGTTCTGAAAGAAAAAATTGAAGTAGACAAAAAACTTCAAGAAGAAGTAAAAGCCAGAGAGTTTGCTCATTTGGAAGTAGAGTATGAAACCGAAAAAAAAGAAGCGGAGATTGCCATGCTATCACAAAAATCATCTATTCAAACCTTAGAGATTAAGCAAAAAAATCAAGCGATAATGATTGGCGTCATTGTTATTCTTTTTGTATTGGCAGCCATCTACTTCATATATAAACAGCAAGAAATAAAGAAACAGCAATCTCAAACAGAGCTAGAGCAGCGTTTTCTGCGATCCCAATTGAATCCACATTTTATTTCCAATGCTTTGGTCGCCGTACAGAGTTTTATGTTAAATAACGACTCAGAGTCTGCAGCTCTCTATTTGACCAAGTTTTCAAAGCTTATGAGAGAGATATTGGAAAATTCAAGAAAGGAATTCATTCCTGTAGAGGAGGAGGTAAGTATGCTTAGAAATTATCTAGATATACATAAACTACGTCTTGGCTCATTTGATTTTGCAATTGAGCTAGATGAAAACATTGATTCAGCAACAGATACTATTCCTCCAATGTTTGTTCAGCCATTCGTAGAAAACGCAGTAGAGCATGGCATATCTGACTTAACAGAAGGAGGTAGGATTGATTTGATTTTCCGAAAAGAAGGAGACTATATTTCCATTGAGGTAAATGATAATGGGAAAGGTCTGCAAAAAAATAATAGCGAAGGTCATACTTCTCTTTCTACCACTATTATCAAGGAACGCATGGAAATATTTAATCGATCACTAAAGAAAAAAATAAAGTTGATTATTGATAATTTAAAGAATGATGAAGGTAAAATCTACGGGACTAAAGTAGAATTAAAGGTTCCTTTCATCTAGTTTTTTAATCGTTTTCGTAATTTCAATTCAGTTTATGTTTCGTTTAATCAACTTTATTGTTCTCCAAATCATTTTGATGTGTGGCTTACACAGTCAAACTCATACTCCAGATAGTCTCTTAGTCAAGAAAATTGATAGTCTCATAGATGTATCTCATAAACTGCTATATACTTCCAATACCTCGGATTCATCTAAGCAAATAGCTGCATTTACATTGCGTATTGCAGAAGAAGCCAATTACCAACAAGGCATAGGTCAAGCTTATGTTGCTTTAGCAAATGGATACGGCACCAGTGGAAATAATAGTAAGGCTATTGCTTACTATAAAAAAGCAGCAGAAATTTTCGAATCAGAGAGTGCCTTCCAGCAATTAGCAAATGCACACTATAACATGGGAGGAGCTCTTTACGACGATGGTCAATATGAAGTTGGATTACTATACACAGATAATGCTCTTAAATATTTTGAGCAGGTAGATGATAGACATAATATAAGTAGATCTCTTGCCAACATGAGTGCTATGATGATGCGCTTGGGAAAACCTCTCGATAGTATTTTGCAAAAGCTAGATAGGGCAGAAAAGATATATAGAGAAGACAATGATCAGGAGCAATTGAGTCATATTTTAAATAACAAAGGGTTTGCTTATCTGAGAGCTAATCAGGAACTAACTGAAGGTATTAGCTATTTCCTACAGTCACTAGAACTACAAGAAAGAGAGCATATCGATAATGACTTTATAAAAGGGTATTCTTACTCGGGCCTGTCAGAGCTCTATTTGCTTAGAGGTAATTATGAAAAATCCCTATTGAGTGGTGATTCGGCCATCATTGTATTCACAAGATTGGATTATCCTTATGGACTCAAAGATGTGTATGCTGCTAGAGTTGATACCTATGAAAAGCAGAGTGATTTTAAGAACGCTTTCAAAGCAATGCAGGTATTAAAAGGGTATACAGATAGTCTCTATAATGAGAAAAGGTCGAGTCAATTAAATAGTTTAAGGGTTCAATATGAGACGGCTCAAAAGGAGTCTGAAATAAAAGACTTGAGTCAACAGGCATCAATACAAGCGCTAGAAATAAAACAAAAAAATCAAGCGATCATCATTGGAGTGGTGGTGATTCTCTTCATAATAGTTGCTCTATACTTTTTTTATAAACAGCTAGAAACTAAGAAGCAGCAATCCCAAACAGAATTGGAACAACGCTTTTTACGCTCTCAACTCAATCCACATTTTATCTCAAATGCCTTAGTTTCAGTTCAGAGTTTTATGTTGAAAAACGATTCTGAATCAGCAGCGCTTTATTTGACTAAGTTCTCCAAGTTGATGAGGGAGATATTGGAAAATTCAAGAAAGGAATTCATTCCAGTAGAAGAAGAAGTTTCTATGCTTCGGAACTATTTAGATATTCATAAATTGAGGCTTGGCTCTTTTGATTATTCAATAGAAATAGGAGAAAGCATAGATCCAGAGGTAGACACTATTCCACCAATGTTTGTTCAACCATTTGTTGAAAACGCTGTGGAGCATGGCATTTCTAATAGATCGGAGGGCATGATTAACCTGAAATTCAGCAAGGAAGGGGAGTACATTTCGATAGAAGTAAATGATAATGGAAAAGGATTGACATCTTCTAAAAACAAAGACCACAATTCACTTTCTTCAACGATTATTCAAGAAAGAATGGACCTATTCAATAGATCATTAAAAAAGAAAATAAGCCTAACTGTAAACAATATAAAGAATGAATTGGACGAGGCTGTTGGAATGCATATAGAGCTAAAAGTACCTTTCGGATAAATTAAATTAGAAGCCAAATCGATTTGTAATCATGAAGAAAATATTTTTACTGTTAGTCATATTAAGTGCATATTTAGATGGTTTATGTCAATCTAATGCCACTCTCGACAGTGCTGTAATTGAGCATTTAGATAGTTTGGTCAAGGCTTCTAAAAGTCTGTGGTACTCGGACACTGATTTGGCAAAAGTGATTGCAGAGGAAGCACTTGAATATTCAAAAAGCAATAGTTACTTAACTGGTGAGGGAAGAGCTCTATCTGCACTGGGCTCTATTTATAACGTGACGGGCGATGATGTAAAATCGGTTGCATATTTCAAAGAAGCAGCTGATCTCTTTCAGAAGGATGGGAATGAACTGTATTCTGCAATGATAAGAAGCAATATTGCCGTACTTCTCATAGAAGATGAACAGTATAAAGAAGCCCTAGCATATACCCAAAGATCTTATGATTACTTTAAAGAAAATGATTTATTAAACTTGACGGTCAATTCTTATTCAGCTTTTGGGGTGATCTATATAAAGACTCAAAGAGGCCTTGATGAAATAATGGAAAAACTGGATGAAGGAGATCGACTAGCCCGAGTCTACAACGATACTCTACAACTTGTACAGTTATTAAATTCCAAAGGAATAGCTCATGTAGAGAAGGGGGTTAATTTGAATTTTGCTATTACTCAATTCAAAGAGGCCATTGATCTTTTAAAACGAAAAGACAAAAATGATAATTTCATAGGACTGTCTTACTTAGGATTGGGAGAAACCTATTTGAAGTTAGATGCATTAGATCAGGCATTGGTCAACAATGATATTGCCCTTCAAAATTTTCAAAAAATGGGCTATGTAAAGGGACTGCATGAAGCTTATGAAAGTCGTAAAAAAATTTTCGAAGCTAAAAAAGATTACAAATCGGCTTTTGAGGCTGACAAAATGTATGATTTCTATAATGATAGTTTATATAGTAAAAACAAAGCCAGTCAGCTTAATAAAGCAAGGTTAGAGTACGACACGGATAGAAAGGAGTCAGAAATAGCGTCTCTTTCTCAGCAAGCCTCTATTCAAGCATTAGAAATTAAGCAAAAAAATCAGGCACTTATTATAGGTGTAGTGGTATTTCTATTTGTAATAGCTGCCATTTTTTTCGTTTACAAACAGCGAGAAACTAAGAAACAGCAATCCCAAACGGAACTGGAACAGCGCTTCTTACGCTCCCAGCTCAATCCCCATTTTATTTCCAATGCATTGGTAGCTGTGCAGAGTTTTATGCTCAAAAGTGACTCAGAATCAGCAGCACTTTATTTAACCAAGTTCTCCAAATTGATGAGAGAGATTTTGGAAAATTCAAGGAAGGAATTCATTCCAGTTGAAGAGGAGGTCTCCATGCTTAAGAATTATTTGGACATTCATAAATCAAGACTTGTGTCTTTATATTACTCAATAGACCTAGATGAAAATATAGATCCAGAGGTGGACACTATTCCACCCATGTTTGTACAACCATTTGTAGAAAATGCAATAGAGCATGGAATAGCCAATTTAGATGCGGGAAAAATTGAACTGAGGTTCAAGAAGGATGGAGATTATATTTCTATTGCTGTAAGTGACAATGGATCAGGGATATCTATGAATAAGAAAGAAGGGCGCAACTCACTTTCTACTAGGATCATTAAAGAACGAATGGATTTATTCAACAAATCACTAAAGAACAAAATTCAACTTATTCTTGATGATATTAAGGACAAAGATGGAGAGATTATTGGAACCAAGGTTCAGTTGAAAGTGCCGTTTAGTTACATTTGACAGCTATCTAATTGATAGCTTTGTTCTAATGAAATACAGACTTTGTTCAGTCAAAATTATTTTCAGTTCTTTAGCTATACTGGCTTTACTAAACTCAGGGTTTAGTCAAAATTTTAACGTTGACAGTATCTTTCAAAGAATTCAAAATACTGATGATGAAAAAGATTTTGAAAACCTATTTGAGATAGTATCATTGGATCTTGAAATGAATGATTCAACGAAAATGGCTTTATCTCAAATTGCCTCAGTACGTGCTAAAGAACTCGGTTTAGAGTACTATTATGCCAAGTTCATTTTTCGTCAAGCAATTGTACATACAGTATCAGGCAACTACTCAAAAGGGATAAATTTAGCAAATGAGAGTTTGGACATTTTTCTTAGACAAGAAGAATACCTTGAGGCATCTGCATGCTATAATACGATAGGCAGTTCACTTGCAGAAAGGGGTGACTTAGTTGCAGGGAAGGACTATTTAAAAAAAGCAGTACATTATTGTGAGCTGGAAAAAGATGATCCTTTCTATAGTCGCAGAGGTATTCACTCTATTGTATATGCGAACATATTGAGGAAAATGAATTTACTCGATAGCGCTTTAATAATTACTAAAAGAGCATTAGACGTAAGTATAGAAAACGAAATTAAAAGTCATGAAATTTTCTGCCTTGTCAACTTAGGAGGCATTCAAAAAAGTAGAAAACAGTTTACATCAGCAAAAGGCTATTTATCACGAGTAATAGCTCTATTGGGCACGACGAAAATGTACGATGTAGAGGCTGCTGCTTATAATCATTTGACTGACATTGCTATTTTGGAAGAAAAATCAGACTCAACTTTTTTCTTTTTAGAAAAAGGGCTTGACGCATGCAAACGAAGCAACACTTTTTTACCTATTCAGTTGGAACTTTTAGGTAAAAAAGAAAAATGGTATTCAGAAAATGGGCTTTCAGACCTTGCCTTGGAAGTACAATTAGAGCATTTTGCTCTAAAAGACTCTTTTTATTCTGTTGAGAAGGAGAAGGAAATTCAGTTAGTTCAATCACAATTCAAAACACAAGAGAAAGATAGAGACATAGAATTACTTTCTCAAAAAGCAGCCATTCAGACACTTGAGATTAAACAAAAAAATCAGATGCTTATTATAGGAGTAGTGGTCTTTCTCTTTGTATTGGCAGCTATCTTTTTCATTTACAAACAACGAGAAACTAAGAAAAAACAATCCCAAACAGAATTAGAACAACGCTTTCTTCGATCACAATTGAACCCACATTTCATTTCCAATGCAATGGTGGCAGTTCAGAGCTTTATGCTTAAAAATGACGGAGAGTCAGCAGCGCTTTACCTCACTAAGTTTTCAAAGCTTATGCGTGAGATTCTAGAAAACTCCAGAAAGGAATTCATCACAGTGGAAGAGGAAATAAGTATGCTCAGAAACTATTTAGATATTCACAAGCTAAGGCTTGGTTCTTTTGATTATTCAATAGATGTAGACGAAAACATCGATCCAGAAACAGACACCATTCCACCTATGTTTGTTCAGCCGTTTGTAGAAAATGCTGTGGAACATGGAATTGCTGACTTGAAAGAAGGAGGCAAAATAAATTTAAAATTTAAGAAAGATGGGGACTACATTTCCATAGTGGTCAATGATAACGGGAAGGGCTTACAGGGTAATAATGGCATGGATCATGCTTCCCTTTCCACCACCATTATCCAGGAAAGAATGAGCCTTTTCAACAGGTCATTGAAGAAGAAAATTCAGTTGGTTGTCGATAACTTAAATGGGGAAAAAGGGGAAGCAATTGGAACCAAGGTGAAGCTGAAAGTTCCTTATAGCAATACACTATGATCATCTTTTAGTCGCATATCATTTTGATGTTATCGAAAGCAAATTCAACTTGCACATTCAGATGAAATGATATTATGAGATTACTTAGTTTACTATTCTTGACACTTAGTACTGTTTTTGGTCACAGCCAAAACCTTGACAGCTTGAATGCAATGAGCAAGCAGCTGGTATGTAGAGATTTTGCTAAATCTGATTCGATCTCAGAAGTAGTGATTGCGCTAGCTCAAGAGCAGAATAATGATGCGGCTGAGGGATATGCTCTGAAAAATATGGCGACTAATATGATTTGCACTGGTGATCTAAAAAAGTCTATTGAAGTTTTTAACAATGCAGTAGGATTGCTAACCAAAGCAAATGATCCAAAGGGAGCCTCATCTACCCTGAATAATCTTTCGGTAGCTTATTATAGACTTGGAGATGTAAAGAACTCTATAAAAATCCGGAAAAAACAAATTACAATATCTCAGGAAATTCAGGATACGCTAGTGCTTACAGCAGCATATAGTGGTATAGCGAGTGTTTTTCTTGACAAATCGGAAAACGATTCAAGTATCTACTACTCTATGAAAGCGCTCAAATTGGCGGAAAGTGCAGGACTGGACCACCTTTTGGGGCAGATGTATATGAATATTGGATCGGCTCATTTACAAAATGAAGATTTCGAACTTTGTTTGGAGTATAATCTATTGGCAAGGCCATTGCTAATTGCACATTCAGATCATATTAATTTAGGTCATTTGTATCATAATCTGGCAGGTGTTTATGGAAAGCTAAATGAAATGGATTCAGCATTTTCCAATTTTGATAAAAGCATAAGACATCATATTGATACCAAGAATGATTTTGGACTTTCATATAGTTATCAAGGGATCGCTGACAGTTATTATCAGATAGGCAACTATTCCCAATCTGTTGAATATAATTTGAAAGCAAGAGACCTCTGCCTCAAAACGGGCCAACAGGAGAATTTAGCTGGGACATTGAAGAACTTAGGAAGTGCTTATATTGAATTGGGCAAAATAGATTTAGCTATTGAGAACCTAAAGGAATCAATTAGAATAGCTGAAGAAAATGATTATCAAAATGATCTTGCCAGTGCTTATCTATTTATAAGTAAGGCCTACGATAAAAAAGGAAATTTGACATTAGCGCTGGAATCATATAAGAGCCATCTGAGCTATTATAAAGAATATATTAATAACGGGAAAACTGCTCAAATTGCAGAGATGCAAACCAAATATGAGACTGAAAAAAAAGAATTAGAAATCGCCACTCTTTCACAGCAGTCAGCCATACAAGTATTAGAGATTAAGCAAAAAAATCAAGCTATAGTAATTGGAATAGTAATGGTTCTCTTTGCTTTTGCGGCGTTCTATTTTTTCTACAAAATACGCGAAAGCAAGAAACAACAAACCCAAACAGAATTAGAACAACGCTTTCTTCGATCACAATTGAACCCACATTTCATATCTAATGCACTTGTTGCTGTTCAAAGCTTTATGTTGAAAAACGATGCAGAATCAGCAGCGCTTTACCTCACTAAGTTTTCAAAGCTGATGCGTGAGATTCTGGAAAACTCACGAAAGGAATTCATCCCGGTGGAAGAGGAAATAAGTATGCTCAGAAACTATTTAGATATTCACAAGCTAAGGCTTGGTTCATTTGAATTCAATATTGAATTAGATGAAAACATAGATCCTGAGGTAGATACCATTCCACCGATGTTTGTTCAGCCATTTGTAGAGAATGCTGTAGAGCATGGTATTTCTAACATTGAACATGGAAAAATCAATTTAAGATTTAGGAAAGAGGGAGGTTACATATCCATTGAAGTAAATGATAATGGAAAAGGTTTGAACCAAACCAGCAAACCAGATCATACGTCACTTTCGTCTACTATTATTCAGGAGAGAATGGACATCTTCAACAAGTCATTGAAAAAGAAAATAAAACTGGTAGTAGATGATCTGAAAAATGATAAAAATGAAATTTGCGGAACGAAAGTAGAATTGAAAGTTCCTTTTGGCTACATTTAGATCCTCATTAATTCTGCCTTAGATTTTATGCGAATTGTTCTTATTGATGACGATACCACCGTCAGAGAAAATTTAAAAACTCTGTTATCTATTTACGCCAAGGATTGTCAGGTGATAGCCGAGGCAAATGGAGTAAAGGCTGGTATCGAATGCCTTAAAAAAAACAAACCAGATCTTCTACTACTCGATGTAGAAATGCAAGACGGCACTGGGTTTGACCTGCTTTCCATTTACGGAAAACTTGATTTTAATGTAGTGTTTGTTACCGGGCACAACGCATATGCCATTAAGGCTTTTAAGTATAGCGCTATTGACTATATCCTAAAGCCAGTAGATCCTGAAGAGTTAAAAACTGCCATAGAGAAGGCAAGGAAATCGCCAAACGTTGAAGAACAAAACTTGGCAGTTTCTAACCTTGTAGAGAATAAGGAGAAGCCTGACGGAGACAAGAAAGTAATCTTGAAAGATACAGAGACAGTTTATCTAGTCTCTACAAAAGAGATAATCAGATGTGAATCTGAAACAAATTACACCAAGTTCTTTTTAGTAGATGGTAGGAAGTTAACCATCTCTAAAACACTCAAAGAATACGATCAGCTTTTTGAGAATCAATCCTTCTTCCGAACTCATCAATCTCACCTGATCAATCTGTTACACTTTGATAGATATGAGAAAAAAGAAGGAGGCTCTGTGCACATGAAAGATGGGAGTACGGTCCCAGTAGCGATTAGGAAGAAGGAACCTTTGATGCAAGCATTAGAGCAGCTTTTCTGATTTTCCTTTAAAACAAATTTTAAATACCTCATTTCGAATTTTCAATAGTCGTTGACGAATTCTCGATCATCGAAATCGTCTTCCTTTTAATAGTCGTGTTTTGAAGTTGCCTTAAACCAAATAAAAACACGAATGAAAAAGTCAGTCGCTTTACTATTAAATTTCTTACTCGTTACCGCTTTGCTGGTCAACGATGCAAAAGCACAATCTTGTTCAGAAAATACCAACGTAAATGGTATAGCTGGAACTGGATTTTCAAATGGAACAATTGGACAGTCCTTTACAGCCTGCTCAGATGGTAAGTTAGCCAGTGTTTCAGTCCAAGCGGGCAATGCCAGTTCAGGATTCAACAATGTCATAGTTCAGATTTTTTCTGGAGACGGATTTGGAGGATCGGTATTAGGAACTACTGGTCAAGTGAACGTCAGAGCAAATCGAACAACCACTTTTAGTCTTTCAAGTCTTAACATCTTGGTTGTTGAAGGACAAAAGTATACAGCTAGATTCCTGACTCAGTCTGGTACGCCAATGATGGCATATGGAACGGGAGCAAATACTGCTATTGATTATTACTCAAGAGGACGAATACATGGGGCTGCTCAGTCTCACAATGATATGTTCTTCTCAGCAGTGATAGAAACATTATCAGCTCCTGTCAAATCTCCTGAAGATGATGCTCTTGCAGTGACAAGAGATACAGAAGTAAAGTTGAGCTTTTCACGAGATATGGAAGCTGTTAGTGGGGACATCACTATCGAGAATATTACAGATGCGACTACACAAACAGTAGATGTGACTACTTTGACTATTGATGGTCGAGATGTTTTAATGCCACTCAGCACTCCTTTAGAAGGAGGAAAAGATTATGAAATTATTATCCCTGCAAATAGCTTGCAAAGCACTAACGATATCCCATTTGCAGGAGTAGCAGCAGGAGAGTGGACTTTTTCCACATCCACAAAACCATTTGCCACACTAGCAACTACTTCTGCAGATCTAACGAATGATGCAGTCATTCCTTTTTCTATTGATTTCTCTGATGTTGTAACAGGATTTGATTTGACAGATTTTGCAATTACTAACGGAGTGGCTTCAAACCTAGCTGGTAGTGATGACGCTTTTACGTTTGATGTAACACCATCAGCAGATGGAGATGTAGTTGTATCATTACCTCCAAATGTGGTTGAAGCAGGGGCTTCTAATGGTAATGACTCAACAGGCTATGCTTTAGTGTATGATGGGACTGTTCCTACTGTGCTACTTCGTACAGATGAGTCTGGTGCTGTTGAAAGTAGTGTCTTTGATATTGAGGTGGTATTCAGTGAGCCAGTTTCAGGTTTTGAGTCTTCTGATTTAGTAATCACTAATGCAGAGATAGTATCTAGTGCAAGTACTTTAGATTCACTTTTCACAATAAGTCTAAGAGCGCTAGCTCAAGGTCAAATAACAGTTGATCTTCCAGCAGATATTGCAGATGATCTAGCAGGAAATGCTAACACAGCGGCACCAGCTATTATTGATGTCACCTTCACAGTAGACTTAGATTCAGATGTGATTTCTTATTATCCATTTGATGGAAATGCAAACGATTCTGTTTCTACAGGATTTAATGGGACAGTTACTGGAGCAACATTAACTACAGGATTTGATGGTACTGCAGATGGAGCATATAATTTCGATGGTGGTGACCAAATTACTTTCGGTGATACACCGATCGGTGCTGGATCATACTCAATAGGATTTTGGGTGAAAATTCCAGAAGGTCTAGGTGCAGAAAGTAGAATAATACTTGAAAAACGTCCAGTATGCTCAGAGGGAAGATTTTTTAGCATTATTTATCGAAATCATGCAACTAGAGGCAATGAAATAGTGGTATCTCAACGAAACAATGGAGGCGCTACTGCACCTATAGTAAGTGGTCTTACAGTTGGAGAATGGATGCACGTTACCTACGTAAAAGACAATGATAATTCTTCCAGTTCACTCTATATCAATGGTGTTCAAGAATCCGAAGTTGCTTGGGGTGCTGCTTACAATTTTGAAAACAGCGCGAATTTGATTGCAGGGTCTGGACCATGCGTTGGAGCAGATGGTACTATTCGTTTTATTGGCGATTTGGATGAAATGCACATATATGGTAGAGCATTAACTGCTGTAGAGATTGATTTGCTAGTCCCATTTGCACTTAAAAATGCATCCGTTGCTTCAGGTGGAGATATTCAAGCAGGCGATGCGGTTGAGTTGAACTTCAATAAAAATGTATCGTCAAGCTCCGTTAATAGTACCAACATAACTACAACAGCCTCTGTAAGTGGATCTATTACAGCTAATATCACTACAGAAAATAATCAAATTGTTATTTCTCCACCAGCTACAGGTTGGCCAAAAGATGAAGACATTACAATTTCAATATCTGGTTTACTAGCTGAAAACGGGACTACTTTACCAGCCACAGATCTAACTTATTCAGTGATTGAAGAGGAAGCACTTGGGCTGATCTTACACTATCCAATTAGTGGTAATGCAAACGAGGCAATCGGAGAAATAGCGGGACAAAATGGAACGATAAGCGGTGCTCTTTTTGTCGAAGGCGTTGACGGAGACCCATTCGGGGCACTTTCTTTTGACGGTACTGATGATGTTGTGACATTAGGAGATGCGCCTATTTCTTCAGAATCTTTCTCTATGTCTATGTGGCTTAAAGTTCCTGCCGATGGCAGCACCACTCAAAATTCTGTTATTCTCTCAAAGAGAGATGCATGTTCAGAAGGACGAATGATTAACATTTGGTATTTGAGATCTGGAGATAAATTCAGAGTAGTTGGCGGATTGAGAGATAATGCCAGTGCTGGTTCTGTTTCGACAGGTTTCAATTTTCCAGTAGAGGAATGGGTAAATGTCACTTTTACAAAAGATAATGCTACTAAGCAATATAGACTTATCGTTAATGGTGTTTTAGAGGCTGAGAGTGCTTGGACTTTAAACTCTGTCAATGTTGAAAACAACACAGCAATTAAATTAGGTACCTCTCCTTGTGTAGGCAATGGAGAAGTGCGCTTCGATGGACAAATAGACGACTTACGTATCTATGATCGGGTGATTGATGCTCGTGTAGTTTCAATTGAGCCAGTTAGAGGAACGGCTAATGCAGCAACAGATACAGTAGTTACAATAAAATTTGATAGAGTATTAGATACATCTAGCCTTGATGCTTCTACTGTTAGCATTACCGATCTTGATGAGGTTAGTTATTCGTATACTACCGCATTCTCTAATGGAGACAGTGTACTTACGATTACTCCTGACAATGACCTCCCAAGAGGAAAAGAAATAATAGTAACAATTGACACATTATCCGCGCTGATTGGATCTGATTTTCTACCGTTTCAAACTTCATTCACAACGATCTCTTCACAGCTTTTAAGTTATTCACCAAGCAATGGAGCGTCCAATGTTGATTCTGTACAAACTATCGCATTCAAATTCGATAATGAGATGAACATGTCTTCTCTTGAATCGGGAATTAAAATAGTGGGTAGTCAGCATGGTACTGTAGAAGGGGACTTCACTATGCCTGAAACAGACTCAGTCGTTTTCACTCCTTCTACTCCTTATTTCCCTAATGAGATGATCACTGTATATGTTACTTCTGATCTTCAGGATGCAGGAGGCGAATCTATTAGCAACACAAGGGTATTTAAATTTCATGCAGAGTCAGGCATTTTTACCAATCCTACTCTTTCTTTTGAACTGACCAAGCTTACTACAAGTGGAACAACTCCTAGTCCAAGAGCTTTGGTTCCAGTTGATATGGATGGTGATGGTGATTTGGATCTAGTAGGAGGAGATGATGGCTCAAGAAGACTTCTTTTCTTTGAAAATTTGGGGTCTGGAAATTTTGGCACAGCCACATCAATTGCAGCTGGCAGAGGCTACTTTGATGTAAAAGTGACAGATTTCGATCTTGATGGAGACATGGATGTTGTCTCTGTAGATAGATCAGTTTCACAAGGACTTTATTGGTATGAAAATGATGGAGCTGGCAACTTTACCGAAGATCTGATTGTAGCGCTTACAAATACTGATACTAGATCAATTGCTATTGCAGATTACAATAAAGATGGTATGATGGATGTGGCAGTTGCCTCTTTTGGAAGCAATAGATTCACTGTTTACCAACAAGATGGAACCTCACTGTTTGCTGCAGCCAATGCTAGTCAACCAATTTTCCTATCAGAAGCAGACTGGAATGGCGATGGAAACATGGATATTATTGCTGGAAATTATGGAGGTTCCGTAGTTAGATGGACCAACTCAGGCATAGGGACTTTTAGTGGTTCGGGAATACACTCTGCGGCTCAAATTCGTTCAGTTATCCCTTTTGATATTGATCAAGATGGAGATATGGATGTGGTTTATAGCTCTCAAAGTGGTAATCAAATTGGAGTATTACAAAATGACGGAATCGGTAGTTTTACCAATGTACAAGTAGGTAGTGTTTTAGGTCCCCATAGACTCGACGTTGGAGATGTTGATGGAGACGGAGACTTTGATATTGTATATACTACAGCAGGAACTGGATCGGATATTAATTTTCACTATCTAGAAAACTCAGGATCACTTACTCTCTGGACATCTCAAAGGCTCATGCCAAATGAGACTTTTTCAGGAGGGTTTACTCAGACAGCCAATTTTGCTGACTTGGATAATGACGGAGATTTAGATGTAGCAGCTACAGATGCTGAAGGTGGTTTTTATGTTTTTGAAAACATGATTATTGATCTAAATGCAGCACCAATTGTTACTAGTCCAGTTGCAGATCAAACATTAGCAGAAGATGATAGTGAGGGTCTTGTTATTGATGTGTCAACTGTATTTACAGATAGTGAAGGTGATACATTTACGATAACAGCTACTAGCGACAATGACGCAGTAACAGCTGTGGTTAATGGAACAAACCTTGAAATCGATATAGCTACTGCTAACTTTTTTGGAGTAGTAAATATCACGCTTACAGCTGATGATGGAAACGCAACAAACAATGACTCATTTATATTAACAGTCACTTCTGTGAACGATGAGCCAGCATTTGATTTGAGTGCTGCTACGATTACAGTTGATGAAGATTTCACTACAACAGAAACCATTACTGTTACTCAAAATCAACCTATAGACGAAGATGCTCCTACTTATTCAATTACACCTTCCACTAGCAGTTTAGCAACAGTTGCTATTGATCAAGCAACAGGTGAAGTGACTGTAGTAGCAATTGCAGATGCTTTTGGTACAGAGGAATTTACAATAACAGCAAATGACGGTGGAGCTGAGAACAATACTGCCACACAAACATTGACTCTGATTGTAAATGGAATAAATGATGCTCCAGTTTTATCGACAGCAATTGCTGATGTATCATTTGATGAAGATCCAACTGTAAATGGAGGAGTTAATCTAAACAACTCTTTCACTGATGCAGATGGAGAAGATTTAACATTTACATTAGATATAACTTCTGGTGATGATTTAGCGGAACTTTCATTGAATGAAGGAACCATCAGTATTATTCCTGAGCCA
>JBGCFL010000050.1:0-27510 GCA_045106975.1 Ekhidna sp.
AGATCAAAAACATTAGGTTCTACTTTCGCATTGTTGAATAGTGGCCAATCCTCCCCTGCTTTCTTTCCATCTACTTTGTCTTTCACTTTCTGCTTTGCAGACTCAACGGTTATCTCTTCATCAAACTCAACCGTAATGATGGAGTAATCCTCCTGCGAAGTGGAAGTGATTTCCACCAAATTACTCACATTCTTTAGCTCATCCTCTAGAGGATCAGTAATCAAACGCTCTATATCCTCTGCCGTATTTCCTGGGAAAGGTGTGCTGATATAGATCTTTGTCTCCTTAATTTCAGGAAAGTCCTCTCTTGGCATAGCCTGATAAGAAGAAAATCCGATGTATAGGAAAATCGCAATCATTACATAAATGACCGAAGGATTATCAATGGCCCAAGAGGCCAGTTTAAACTCCTTGTCTACTTTTTTCTTTTGCGAAGAATCACTCATTGCTTAATTCTTTAGAATTTTAACATCCTGACCGTCTTTTACACTTCTAGCTCCTTCTAGGATGATACTTTCCCCATTGGAAATACCACCTAAAACCTCCACAAGTCCATCTTGAGTCATACCCGTTTGGATGATTTTACGACTAGCTACTGCTGTCATATCTCCTTTGATATCAGACACGACATAAGCGTACTGCTCTCCTTGTGCATTTTCAGAAACTACGCTTTGGGGAATCAGAATTGCTTTTTCTTGCGAATAATCATTAATCTGAACTTTAGCCGTAAGGTTTGGCTTAATGCTACCATCCTTGTTTGGAACTGGTACTTTCACGCTAAATGATCTATTGTTTGGATTGATGAAATTTCCTGTTTCCTTAACTTTAGAATCTATTGTAGTATTCAAAATAGGAAAAAACACCTTAGCTTCTTTTCCAGCCACTACACTAGATATGTATGTTTCTGGTACTAGCACATCTACGTACATATTAGAAAGATTGATTATTCTGAAAACTTCCGCGCCTGGACCAGGAGATACTACTGTTCCTTGATCTTTGATGATATCATCTATAATACCGGAGAAAGGAGCCCTAATGTTAAATTTATCTAATTGACTCTCCATTTGATCTACTGCACTTTTTTGACTTTCGTAGCTTGCTTTAGCTTGTAAGTATTGAATTTCAGAACCTATTTTCTGCTTCCAAAGGCGTTCTTGTCTTTCAAATGTTGTCTTTAATAGATCCAATTGAGTTTTCATTTGAATCAATTGACTATTCATGCCCCCATTATCAATGGTGCCAAGCAGTTGTCCTTTAGATACTCTCTGACCTTCCTTTATATGAACTCGAATCAAAGTTCCTGCTGTCTCCGGGTAAATAAGTACGTTTTGCTTAGTAGTAACATCACCTTGTAGCTCTACATAGTGAGTGAATTTTTCTGATTTAGCCTGAAAAACAGTCACCAATGGAAGATTAGCATTCTCTGTATTTGCTGCGATTGCCGCATCAAGTTGTGCTAAATCTTGCTCCAAGCTCTTGTACTGAATAGACAGCTCACTCTTCTTTGCGCGAATGGCTGCTAAGTCACTGCCCTCAATTAAAGAACTGATAGACGTTGCTTCTTCTCCTCCACCACATGCTACTGCAAGGATGGAAATAATTGTTAGTGTTAATATGTAGTTGATCTTTCCCATGACCTTAGTTGTTATAAAGTATTCCTAGTGCTTTTTTTAATTCTAATTGTGCGATGATTGCATTGTATAATGCCGAGTAGTAATTTGTCTGAGCTTCTTTAAGAGCTGTATTTGCTTCAATCACCTCTAGGTTGCTACCTACACCCTCTTCGTATTTTATTTTAGAAATAGTGTAAATCTCTGTTGCAAGGCTCTGGTTTTCATCTTGAACTTCCAATTGTTGTTGAGCATTGCTCAAATTAATATTGGATTGCTCTATCTCTAAATCAATGCTTTGCTCCATCATGGTAAAGCCATTTTCTATTTTTTCCAACTCCATTTTTTGCTGTTGAATTTGGTGATTTCTTTGGAGTCCAGTAAATAGATTCCAACTAAGACTTAATCCAAGAGCAGAATAACCATACCAGCTATCGACTCCAATCTGATCTTCTACTTCAGTAAAACTAGAGTTGGATTTGAAAAGCCCTCCAAAATTGGGTGATTGTGTGGATCTGCCTAAAGTTGCAAATGCTCCAAGTGTAGGAAGTGCCTCTGCATACTTATTTTTGATATTTAAGTTTTGCAATTCACGCTGTACTTCCATCACCTGATAGTCAGGTCTTGTATTGTAAGACCATCCTTCAGACTGTTGCGATTCAACTTGCTCAAAAATCATCTCTGACAAATCACCAGAAATATCCATTGGCTCATTGAACGGATAATTCATTTGAAGCTTCAAAAGCTTAATGGACACAGTCTCAATGCTAGAGAGGTTTGCTTGTTCAGATTTCAGGTTATTGAGTGTTACTTTGATACGATCAGCATCAATTTTCTCTGCAAATCCATTTTCTACCATGGCTGCTGTGTTATAGTACAGCGTATCTATTCGATCTACATTGGCATCTAACAATTCCAACTGTTCACGCAAAATGAGCAAATTATAGTAAGCCTTAGACACATTTAGCGCTACCTCTTCCCTTGTCTGATTTGCCTGTCTTATTGACAATTCCTGATACGCATTTGATGCTTGCAATCCAACTATATAAGAACCATTGAAAATCAATTGATTCACTGTGAGATTCATATCTCCAGCTGATTTCAATTGAAAGAAGTTCTCCGCTGCAAAAACTTCTCCTTCATCGATTCCCAAATCATTCGCCGTTTGAGTATCCACGCCAAATCCTCCATTGGGATTATAGGCTGAAAAAAACCTTTGTAAAGTCGGACTATGCTGTAAGCCTATAGATCCACTTACTTGGGGTAAGCCAATACCTACCGTTTCCTTGACCTTTGATTTTGCAATCTCTTGATCCAAAATAGCATTTTGCACGGTAATGGCATTTTCTACTGCATATTGAATGCATTCATCCAGAGAAAGCGATTGGCCTTCCTGGGCAAACGCTCTCGGAAGAGCGATACCGATTAATAATAGTAAAATGAGTTGTCTCATGATTTATCGTGTAGTGTTTGTGATTTCTAGTTGTGTGTATTCTTCGTATTTAATTCTTCCTTTATCAGTAAGGAGACCATAAATGAAATGATCCAAAATTTGAAGCTGGACGGTAGCAAAGTCAAATTTATTGGTTGGAAATATTTTTGGATTGAAGACCAATTGAACCTGTTCTACTCTGAGAGTAGACATTACTTCTGAGTCCAGTTCGCCTCTAAAGTATCCTTCCCTTATTCCTTTATCAATATTCTGTTTGATGTTCCCTCTGATAGTTGAATGCTTGAAATTCAAATATTCATCCCAGGCTTTACCGTGATACTTCTGCATATCAAATAGCAGAGATGGATTCATTTTGAAAACATGCTTTCTCAAACATTGTGAGACAAGAATCACCTCATGAATGGCATCCTCAGCATGATTAGCAATTTCTTCAAACTCTTTAGCCTCTCCCTCGAAATGATTCAATGCCACTTCGAAAACCAAGGTATCCTTATTATCAAAATATTGATAAAGTGTTTTTTTGGACATGGATGCATCTCTAGCCACATCATCCATAGTCACACTACGAATTCCATATTGCATGAACAACTCCTCTGCCGCACCTAATATCTTTGCTTTTGCTTCCAAGTTATATTTTTATTGATATCTAAAACTATAGAAACTTTAAAAATACTTAAAGTTTCCATAGTGCAAAAGAACGAGATTGCGATTAAATTGTTTAGTATTTCAAAATATATTTTTGTGAGAGACAATAAAAAGATGACAAAACAGAATAATCATGAATGTTAAATTCAAAAACGGATACCTGAATTACTCCAAATTTGGAGATGGTGATGAGGTATTATTAGCATTTCATGGCTTTGGACAGGATAGAAACATTTTTAAGAAATGGTCCGAAACAGTAGGGTTCAAATACACAATCTATGCCTTTGACCTATTCTATCATGGAGCGAGCACTAGACCATATGGAAAACTAAAAAAAGAAGAATGGAAACGATATATGGAGCAATTCATACATCAAGAGAACATCAATCAATTCAGTGTTTTAGGATACAGTTTAGGAGGAAGATTTGCCATTTCAACAGCTTTGTCATTTCCTGAAAGCATCAATGAAATTACTCTTATTGGTACTGATGGTATTTTTAAAACCATTTGGTTTAAACTGGCTACTACTCCTATCATCCGTCAATTATGGAAATACCTAATGTTTAATCCAGAAAAATTAAATAATCTCATTTCATTCACTGAGCGATTAAAAATCATCAATTCTTATATTGCAGATTTTGTTAGAAAAGAAATGGGTGATGCCAACAATAGAAAACGAGTTTATATTTCTTGGAATCATTTCAAATCCCTTGGTTATTCTAAAAAGGAATTGATCAATTACTTCAATAAGTACTCATTCAAAAGAAGAATCATATTAGGATCTAAAGATCATATCATACGCGAAAAAGATATAATGCCTATTATTGACAAGATGGGTAATTTTAGAGTCGACATTCTTACAAAAAAACACCATCAGCTTCTTGATGATGATGTGGTTAACCTCATATCAAAGCATTAAATTCATTCAATGAGAATTATCGTTTTAGTTATTTCAATGATCACCGTGTTAACCATCTCTGCTCAACACCCCACTAAGGAACAGGTAAAACAAGTAGAAGATGCTAAAAAAGCTGTAAAAGCAATGAACGGGGAAGCATTTCCTGAATTCAAGTTGACAACAGTAAGTGGAGAAGAAGTCTCATCGGAGAATACAAAAGGAAAAATTGTACTATTCAATTTTTGGTTTACGAGATGTGGCCCTTGTATCAAGGAAATACCAGAACTGAATGAACTAGTGGAAGAATTCAAAAATGAGGATGTATTATTCATCGCACCTACTTTTGATGACGATGCACAAGTAGAAAAATTTCTAACCAGATTTGACTTTGATTATAAAATTGTAGCAGATGTGAAGGACTTCTGCCTAGAACTAAATATTCGTTCCTATCCTACACACTTCGTTATCAATAAAGATGGCACTATTGAAAAGGTTATGATTGGATATTCAATGATGACTGTCAAATCATTGAGGAAAAGTTTGCGCAAATTATTGAAAGAGTAAAAAAGACCTCTTCAATTTTGCAAGTCCTCTCGGAGCAAATCCTTACTTTTGCGACTTCAAAATTGATCCATTTCTTATGATCCATTTCTTTCAAAAATCCACACACGAAATCATTGCTGTTGGTACTTTTTCTGATCTTTCTCAAACTGACATAGATAAGCTCGCTTGGCTATTTTCTGGAGCAACCAAGACCAATAAAAAAGTGATTCTTGGAAATTTTGTTGGTCCAAGAAAAGAAATGATTACTCCTTGGAGTACCAATGCTACTGATATTTCTGAGAATGCAGGGATTGATGGAATCTACAGAATTGAAACATTCAAAACTGTTGAAACGGCCAGCGAATTTGATCCAATGCTTCAACAGAAGTATAATGAACTCAATCAAGAGATTTTCACACTCATGAGAGAGCCTGAAGAAATCCTAAAAATTGAGAACCTTGAAGATTACAATGAGAAGGAAGGCTTGGCTCTCAGCCAAGAGGAAATAGATTACTTAAAGGGAGTAGCTAAAGAAATCGGACGCCCTTTAACAGATTCAGAAGTATTTGGCTTCTCTCAAATAAATTCAGAGCACTGCAGACACAAAATCTTTAATGGCACTTTCATTATTGATGGAAAAGAACAAGAACTTTCTTTGTTCAAATGGATAAGAAAAACATCTGAAGAAAATCCAAATCACATTGTCTCTGCCTATAAAGACAATGTCGCCTTTGTTCAAGGTCCCACCGTAGAGCAATTTGCACCAGCCACTCAAGACAAGCCTGATTGGTTTGAAGGAAAAGAATTTGAATCTGTCATCTCTTTAAAGGCAGAAACACACAATTTTCCAACGACAGTAGAACCATTTAATGGTGCTGCTACAGGTTCAGGAGGAGAAATCAGAGATAGAATGGCGGGCGGACAAGGAAGTATTCCTTTGGCTGGAACGGCCGTATATATGACGTCTTATTCTCGATTAGAAGAAAATAAGTCATGGGAAAAGCCTGCTAGAAAATGGCTTTATCAAACACCTCAGGAAATACTAACTAAAGCATCCAATGGAGCAAGTGACTTTGGTAACAAGTTTGGCCAACCGTTGATTTGCGGAAGTGTTTTGACTTTTGAGCATGAAGAGGCGGGTAAAAAATATGGTTACGATAAAGTCATCATGCAAGCAGGTGGAGTTGGATACGGCAAGAAAAAGGACGCTATCAAAAAAGCCGTAAAAGCTGGTGAGAAGATAGTGGTTATGGGTGGTGATAACTACCGAATCGGAATGGGTGGCAGTGCTGTTTCATCTGTTGACACTGGAGCTTTTAATCAGTCATTGGAATTAAATGCCGTTCAGCGTTCTAATCCTGAGATGCAGAAAAGAGTATCCAATGCTGTGAGATCAATGGTAGAATTGAATGAGAACACTATCACCTCTATTCATGATCATGGAGCAGGAGGACACTTAAACTGCCTCTCTGAGTTGGTCGAAGAAAATGGTGGAACCATTCATTTAGATAAATTACCTATTGGTGACAAAACACTCTCCAACAAAGAAGTACTTGGAAACGAATCTCAAGAGAGAATGGGATTGGTCATTGGACAAGAAGATGCAGAATACTTGAAACGAGTGTCTGAGCGAGAAAGAGCTCCTTACTATGAAGTAGGAGAAGCAAGAGATGATCATGAATTGAAGTTTGAAAATCAAGGAAAACCATCGGCTTTCGATTTAAAACTTCATCACCTTTTTGGATCAAGTCCAAAAACGATATTAGAAGACAAAGCAACTCCATCCAACTTTGCAGAAGTTAATTATTCACAAGAGAAAATAGGCGAATACCTTTCCGCTGTTCTTAAGCTTGAAGCTGTAGCTTGTAAAGATTGGTTGACCAATAAAGTAGACAGATGTGTTACTGGCCGAGTAGCTACACAGCAGACCTGCGGAGAGCTGCAACTACCACTAAATAATGTGGGCGTCATGGCAATGGATTTCAAGTCCAATAAAGGAATAGCGACATCTCTAGGCCATTCTTCCGTACCTGCATTAATAGACGCTGGAGCAGGATCAAGACTTTCTATCACAGAAGCATTAGCCAATTTGGTATGGGCGCCATTGACCCATGGATTGAACGGGGTGAGCTTAAGTGCCAACTGGATGTGGCCCGCAAAGAACGAAGGAGAAAATGCTCGCTTGTATGAAGGTGTAAAATCAATAAGTGACTTTGCTTGTGCATTGAACATCAATGTACCAACAGGTAAGGACTCCATGTCCATGACACAGAAATATCCAGATGGAGAAAAAGTCTACGCTCCAGGAACTGTGATAATCAGTACAGTAGGAGAAGTGAGCGACATCAACAAAACAGTCAGCCCAGTTTTAGACTACACAAAAACAGATTCAAAAATCATATACATAGATTTTGCAGGCGGAGAGTTTGAATTAGGAGGATCATCCTTTGCTCAGACGCTTTCAAAGGTTGGTTCAAAAACACCTGATGCTGACCCTTCAATTTTAATAAGCTCGTTTAAAGTAGTTCAAGATCTTATTTCAAAGGATTTAGTACTTGCTGGTCATGATGTATCAGCAGGTGGATTAATAACCACTTTATTAGAGATGAACTTCCCTAACACTATGGGAGGTTTATCGATTGATTTGCTTCACTTTGAAGAGGATGACATGGTCAAACTTCTTTTCTCAGAAAAATCTGCCTTAGTTCTACAAATTGATTCGGATGATGCAATAGACCTATTGGAAAGATCAGGAGTGACTTATTTTGAAATAGGATCAGTTTGCTCTGACAGAAATGTGACCATTAGTAAAGGAGACTGGTCTCATGCCTTTAATATAGAAACGGCAAGAGATGATTGGTTCAGCACTTCTTTTTTGCTAGATCAAAAGCAGACTAAACCCGAGATAGCTAAAGACAGAAAGGACAATAAGTTTAATCAACCACTCTCCTACTCTTTCCCAAATAGATTTGATGGAAAAGCTTCCTCATTCAATCTAGATTTTGGAAGAAAAGGCAAGTCAGGTATTAAAGCAGCGATCATTCGTGAGCAAGGCGTAAATAGTGATCGTGAAATGGCGTATGCTCTTTGGCTAGCAGGGTTCGATGTGAAAGACGTTCACATGACCGACTTGATTACTGGCAGAGAAGATTTGAGTGAAGTCAATGTCATTGTATTTGTTGGTGGATTCTCCAACTCTGATGTTCTTGGCTCAGCCAAAGGATGGGCGGGATCATTCTTATTTAATGATAAAGCTAAAGCAGCTCTTGATAATTTCTACGCTAGAAAAGACACGTTAAGCCTAGGTGTTTGTAATGGTTGCCAACTAATGATGGAGCTAGGTTTGATCTATCCTGAATTGGGAGACAATCATCCAAAAATGCATCACAACAGTTCTGGAAAGTTTGAATGTGGATTTGTGAGTGTTGACATTGAAGAGAACAACGCTATCATGTTACAGTCGATGACAGGTTCTACTTTAGGAATATGGTTGGCTCATGGAGAAGGACAATTCCAGCTAGAAGGCACAGCTGCTGATTATGAGATTCCAGTAAAGTACACCAACGCAGAGTTTCCAAACAACGCAAACGGAAGTGATTTCAATACGGCAGCACTTTCTTCAAGAGATGGTCGTCATTTGGCTATCATGCCGCATTTAGAGCGATCACTTTTTCAGTGGAACTGGCCTTACAAAAAAGGTTTAGAAGAAGCAGAAGTGTCTCCATGGATGGAGCCATTTGCGAATGCATTTGAATGGGTGAAATCACATATTTAGAGGATGCAATTTCTATGATTCGAAAATCTGTTAAGGACACTTTCAAATAATCATTTTCTCAAAAGAGCTATCTTCGAGAGGAAGATATGAAATTATCTACCTACTTATTTATCATTCTTTTTCCGACTTGGCTGGCAAGTCAATTGCCAGATAATGATCAAAAGTTAGAAAGCTATTTTGATTGTGGAAGTAGGCTTCTCAATCAGCAAATTGATTCTGCAATTTATTGTATTGATAAAGCAATTGAGCTTTCTGACCAGCTTAGCAAAAAAGATAAGTTGGCTGAAGCATTTGAGCTAAAAGGGCTTTGGTACTATAAGCGAAGTAATTACGATAGCAGCATACTCTTTTATAATCTATCTTTTGAAACGTACACGTCTATAGATCTTGAAATCAAACTATCCAACTTACTCGCTTCCAAAGCATTAGTACTTGAAAAAAAAGGGCTTCCAGAGGAAGCTATTGAATATTTCCAGCAAAGCATCACCCTAGCCGAGAAGTATAATGATATTGATCAGATCGCTCGTTCCAATAGCAATATTGCTAACCTTTATATGCGACTAAAAGTATATAATGAAGCAATAAAACGGTACAGAAAAAGCCTACACTACTTCTCCAACAGTCAAAATGCAGAATTACCAGATATAGCTGGTACTTACCTAGCCTTAGGAACCTGCTTCAAAAATCTAGATAAACACGATTCAGCTAATTTCTATTTAAGAAAGTCAATTAAAGGATTCGAACAAGCTAATATTCCACTGGGTATAGCATTTGGGTACAATAATCTTGGAAGTCTCTTTGAACAACAAGATATGCTTGACAGTGCAGCATACTTTTACAAGAAGTCTATAAGCATTAAAAAAGAAGTAGGTTTTTTAAGAGGCATTCCATCCTCATTAAAAAATTTGGGTTCGCTACTCCGGAAAAAAGGTAATCTTAATCAAGCGCAAAATTATCTTCTTGAAGGCTATAATATGGTTCTATCTTCGAAGGACAGCTTTCTCATTAGAGACTTTTACCTTGAGCTTGCAGAGGTACATTCAGGTTTAGCAAACGGTAAAAAAGCAATAGCGTTTTATCAAAAATTCATTGAACTGGATAACAAAATATCTGGTGAAGAGAAAACAGCGGCTATTTCAGAAGTTGAAGAAAAATACAATAAAGCCAGGAATGAACAGCAGATTGCTGAACTAAAACTAGATACAGCAAAAAATCTGAATGAGCGAAACCAAGTCCTCTTTGGTTTGGGATTGCTTGTTCTCGCAATAATCTTTCTAATTTCTCAGCGAATCCAACGAAAGAAAGCGAGACAAATTCTAGAGACAAAAAATGGAATAATCACAAAGGCACTTTCCGAAAAAGAAATTTTATTGAAAGAAATCCACCATAGAGTGAAAAATAACCTCCAAACAATTTCTTCACTGCTTAACCTACAGGCAAGATATGTAGATAATGAGGCTAAAGATGCCGTGATGGAAGGGAAAAATAGAGTAAAGTCGATGGCTTTGATCCATCAAAAACTTTATCAATCTGACAATTTGAAAGGAATATCATTTTCTGAATACCTTGAAGGTCTGATAGATATTCTATTTAGAAGTTACAGCATTAGTCAAGATCGAGTACTTCTTAAAACTGACATTGATCCATTAAATCTAGATATTGATACAGCTATTCCTATTGGACTTATTCTTAATGAACTGATAAGCAATTCATTGAAATATGCTTTTCCGAATGAACAACGTGGTGAAATTGAAATCAAATTGAAAGAATCAAACCGTAATCTTCAAATGACCATGATTGACTCAGGTATAGGAATGTCTCCCAATTTTGATTTAGAGAATTCTACTTCATTCGGAATGAAATTAATTCACACTTTAGCTGAAAAGTTAGATGCAGAGATTAAAATTGATTTACAAAAAGGGACAAGAATCCATTTTGAAATAAGAAATTATAAATTAGCATCGTAATGGATTCTATCAAAATTTTCATAGTAGAAGACGACTCACTTATTGCCGAGGACATTAAAATGATGCTTGAGGATTTAGGTTATAAGGTTGTAGGAAAAGCTTTTAATGCTGAATCTGCACTCACTAGAATAAAAACAAGTTGCCCTGATCTTATTTTATTGGACATTGAACTTGCGGGAGAAATGTCAGGCATAGATTTAGCCGAAATCATCAATCTTAAACACCAAATACCATTCATTTATCTCACCTCCTACTATGATGATGCTACTCTTGAAAAAGTTAAATCAACATCTCCAGCCGGTTACATTTTAAAACCATTCGATGAAAATGACTTGAAGGTAAGCATAGAACTTGCTCTCAATAAGGAGACAAAGGAGAATGATCCTGAAAAAATATTCATAAGAGTGGGTAGTAAATTGGTATCCATAAATACCGATAAACTCTGCTATGTACAATCTGATGACAACTATTGCATCCTGCATATGAATGACAGAAAGTACACCGCTCACCAGACATTGAAAGAGTTGCTCAAACTCATTCAAAACCTTGGATTCCAACAATGTCACCGCTCTTATTTGATCAATTTCAATAAGATCACTCATATCTCTGAGGATTATGCATTCATTAATGATAATCAAATACCAATAGGAAAAACATATAGAAAAGATTTCCTAAAGCAACTCAATATTGTTTAAGGTGCAGTAACTAATAAAGTGTACTCATTAGAATGAGTTAATCATTCACCAAGGTATTTACTCCATTCGCTTAGAAACATATCTCTTTTACCCAATCGTACTTCAAATTGAAAGGACAATCTTTCAAATTCATGGGATGAAAATCAATTACCCTATGAAATCACGCATACTAAGCATTCTATTTTTATCTGCCCTGACAGGCCTGTTTCCTATTAAAATAAACGCCCAGAATTATGCATTAGCATTTGATGGAGTGGATGACAAAATAAGTGTGTCTACATTAGGAACATCCTCCAATTTCACTTACGAAATGTGGGTTTATTTCCCTAGTGATCCTGGAGGGTTTGTAACGCTGCTTGACTTTAGTAATGATAATCCATGGGTGGGAATTGCAAATGGCATTTTTGCTCTTTGGGATGGTGGCACACAGGGAAGCGGTCTCTTGTTGCAAAAAGATAGGTGGAAACATTTGGCTATTACGTATGCCTCCAACACAATTAAGTTTTATATAGATGGAGAATTAAAAAAAACAATCACAAAGACCCTCAGTAACAGTGTTACAGGTATGACTATCGGCTTTAGTACTGGAGATGGTTACTACGAGGGAAGAATGGATGAGCTTCGAATATGGAATACGGAACGTTCCATTACAGATATTACAGATAATATGTTTTCTAGTCTGTTAGGAACAGAAACAGGATTGGTTGCTTATTACAATTTTGATGAAGGAACAGGCTCAACTCTTACAGATTTAACTTCCAATAGTCATAATGGAACACTCACTAACTTTCCAACTAATCCATGGGTTGATGGCGCACCTGTAGATAGAAATACATGGGACGGTGCTGTATGGAGCGATGGCACTCCTTCAAGTGGAGATGACGTTATTTTCGAAGATGACTATGATTTTTCCTCATCTGGTCTCGAAGTAAATGCCGCTTTCATACACTCAGATGTAGATATCACTGTTAATGACAAATACTTTAAAGTGAATGGCGACCTTCAAACGAATGGTAGCTTAACTATCTCATCAGGTGCCTCTTTAGTCACAAGTGGAAATCAGCTCGTATTAGGAGATGATATTTCCTTTCTAAGAACCACAACTCATTCTGTCAGTACTGGAAAATATTCCATTGTAGGAATGCCCGTAAAATCTGGAAACAGAGACGAGTTCGGAGATGTGGTGTATGAATATAATGAGACTGAAGTATATAATTCAACCACGGATAATCCCTCTTCGGGAAATAATGGTTTAGATCGTTTTTCGCTTGTGAGTAGCGGAGAAAGTCTAGCAGTCGGTAGTGGCTATTTCTCCGCTTTCACTGGAGATGTTAGTTTTTTGGGGTTACCAAATGCTGGCTCTATTGATGTGAGTGTTACTTACACTGATCACGACGTAGCGGGAACTTCCGATGAAGAAAACTATGAAGGCTTTAACCTGATATCCAATCCGTATCCTGCTCCGATCACCCTATCTAGCTTTATTGCCGCAAACACTTCTCAGATAGAGGGAACAATTTACCTCTGGGATGATGGAGGTTCTGAAAGTGAAAGACGAACCGACAGTGACTACATATTGGCCAATACAATGGGTGCGTCCGGAGGAAGTGGAGGAGCTACAGATTGGGATGGAAACATTCGATCCTTTCAGGGTTTCTTTGTTCAAGCTAAGTCTGCAGGAACCGTCTCTTTCACAGATGCTATGAAATCCACAGGAATCAATGATGCAGACGCATTTTACAGAGTGGAAGAAAAATATCAGCTTTTAAGACTTTCATTACATGACAATGAAATTAGTAGCGAGTGCTTATTAGGTACAGCAAAAGATGCCACTATTAATTACGACCAGCTCTACGATTCCTTTAAACCTTTCTCTCTAGGTGCATTATCTATTTATTCTCTACTTGAAAACAGAACCATGGGAATACAAGGGATCCCTACAACATTGGAAGAATCCATCCAGCTTGGCGTTCAAATAGATCAGGAAGGGATTTACTCTATTGAGGCAATAGATAATTCACTTGATAGAACTGTCATATTAATCGATCATTATAAAGAACAAACCTTCGACTTATCCTTAGGTGACTATTCATTTAGTAGCAAAGCTGGTCGATTTGATAATCGATTTGAAATAGTCTTTTCAAATAGTCCTCTATCTCTGGAATCAAGAGAATTTCTTTTATACCAACAAAATAGCCAGTTAGTCATTAACAATAAATCTGGATCTTCTACCAACTTTACATTATTAACTATAGCAGGAAGAAAAGTAGTCTCTGGCAACCTATCTCTGGGAGAAAGTAAAATCAACATCCCAAATGAGGAGATACTGATTTTAGAAATAGAAAATAGAAGACCAATTAAATTTTACACAAAATAAATCATGAGCCATTTACATAGAATAATTCTCCTAACAAGTGCTTTTATCATTTTAAGCCCAGTACTTTTAACAGCTCAACCTGGAGCACCTCCAGCCACGCCTATTGATGGAGGATTAAGTTTATTACTCGCCGCTGGGGGAGCTTATGGTATAAAAAAGATGCTCAAGAATAAGAAATAAACATCCTTGAATTTGAAAGCCTAAATCAAAAATGATTTGGGCTTTTTTTGCTTACAAAAAAAATGAGATAAATAATTCCATATAAGAGTATTTTAAGCTGCATTAATATGATTTTTTATTTCAAAAACACTTTCCTTCTTTAAAATCATTTCTTACTTTTGCCGTCCGATAAAACGGAAGTGGTAATTACACTTTAAAAAACAATTTGTATTGGTCTATGGTGTAACTGGCAACACGTCTGTTTTTGGTACAGAAGAGTCTAGGTTCGAGCCCTAGTAGACCAACTTAATAAAGCAATCTCATGATCTTGATTCTTCTTGAATATGAGATTGCTTTTTTAATTTAACATCATGTCATCAGTAAAAATATTTTCAGGTTCTGCAACTACCGATTTAGCAAACGCTATTTCACACAACTACGGCAAACCTTTAGGCAAAAGCGAGAAGCAAGTTTTTAGTGATGGTGAAATGGGAGTTTACTTCACAGAATCCGTAAGAGGATCAGATGTATTCCTTATTCAGTCTACTCCCCCTCCCGCCGACAACATATTGGAACTCTTGATGATGATTGACGCAGCGCGTAGAGCGAGTGCCAAGTACGTCACAGTAGTTGTTCCTTATTTTGGATATGCCCGTCAGGACAGAAAAGACAAGCCAAGAGTAGCTATAGCAGCTAAGCTGATGGCCAATCTGTTAACCACCGCTGGTGCTGATAGAATAATGACCTGCGATTTACATGCTGGTCAAATTCAGGGATTCTTTGACATCCCAGTTGATCACCTTGATGGGTCTTCTATTTTTGTTCCTTATATCCAGACTTTAAAACTCGACAACTTGATCTTCGCAACTCCCGATATGGGCGGAACTGCCAGAACAAGACAATTTGCTAAGTTTTTTGAAGCAGACATGGTCGTTTGCGATAAGCAAAGAAAAAGAGCCAATGAAGTGGCATCTATGCAAGTCATAGGTGATGTAGAAGGAAAAGATGTTGTACTTGTTGACGACATGGTGGATACCGCTGGCACTATTTGCAAAGCGGCCACTCTTATAAAAGAAAAAGGAGCCAATTCTGTAAGAGCTATCGCCACACATGGTGTACTCTCTGGAAATGCTTATAAAAACATTGAAGAATCCGCATTAGAGGAATTGATCATAACAGATACAATCCCTCAAAAGGGAGAATGCGAAAAAATTAAAGTATTGACCGTGGCTGATCTATTCGCGAAAGCGATCAGAAAAATTCACGATCACGAGTCAATCAGTTCATTATTTATTAAGTAATTATTTTAATCAATTATATATTATGAAAACTGTTGAGATTATAGGGTATAAGAGAGCAAATCTTGGCAAGACTGAAGCAAAGCGCTTGAGAGCAGAAGGAATGGTTCCATGTGTCGTTTACGGCGGAGAGAAACAAATCCACTTCTACACTCCAATGATTTTGTTTAGAGATCTTGTTTATACCGATGAAGCACACTTTGCATCATTAATTATTGAAGGAGAGCCTGAGCCATTCGAAGCAATTATTCAGGATGTACAGTTTCACCCAGTAAGTGAAACAATTATTCACGCTGATTTTCTTCAATTGTTTAGAGGAACAATGATCAAAATGGACATTCCTGTTCATCCAGTAGGAAATGCGCCAGGAATTGCCGCTGGTGGTAAGTTGATCAGAAAGATCAAATACCTACAAGTGAAAGCATTGCCTAAGAACATGCCTGAATTCATTGAGGTGAATGTATCAGAGCTTGGATTGGGTAAATCAATCAAAGTTGGTGAGCTTCCAGGTGGCGATTATGAAATCTTGAATAGTCCACTAGTGACTCTTGCAGGTATCGAGGTACCTAGAGCGCTTAAAGGTAAGGACACAGAAGAAGAAGGAGAAGAAGGAGCTGAGGGTGGAGAAGGAGCTGAAGGCGAAGCTGAGGCTTAAAAACAACAAATTATTAAATTTGAACCTCTCGAAATATCGAGAGGTTTTTTTATGTCATTTATTTTATGAAATACTTAATTGTAGGATTAGGAAATATTGGAGCTGAATATGAGCTCACACGTCATAATATAGGCTTTCTGGTACTAGATCGTCTTGCAGGTGAGCAGAAGGTTAAATTTGAAATGAATAAACTAGCCTTTATATCAGAAATGAAATATAAAGGACGCACTCTTCACTTAATCAAGCCTACTACTTTTATGAATCTTAGTGGGAAATCGGTAAATCATTACTTACAACAGCATAAAATTCCTAAAGAAAACCTTCTAGTCATCACGGATGATTTATCCCTCCCTTATGGAAAAATACGTCTAAAGCCAAAAGGTTCCGCAGGTGGTCACAATGGTTTGAAGAACATAGAACAACTAAACGGAGGTCAAAATTATTCCAGATTAAGATTTGGCGTGGGTGATGACTTCTCCATTGGCAGACAAGTAGATTATGTACTAAGTCCTTTCAATAAAAAGGAAATGGATGAAATTGTCCTAAACATGGATAGAGCTATTGATGCCATTCTTTCATTTTGCACGATTGGGATAGAAAGAACAATGAATCAGTTCAATTAAGATTTGCTTATTTTCAGAATCTCTTTCAATCCCTCAATTAAAATTTCAACCTCATCCAGAGTATTAAACGGCCCAAGACTGAATCTTAGAGTGCCATAATCAGACGTTCCTAATGCTTCATGAGCTAGAGGAGCACATTGAAACCCATGGCTGCCTTTAACCTGATATTTGCTCCAGAGTTGATCCTTGATAATTTCTAAAGAAACACTAGTACTTTTTATGGAGACGGCTCCCGTCACTCTATCATAGTTCTTCGCTCCTACTATTTCAATTCCCTCAATGTCAGACAATTCTTTTCTCATCTTTTTAACAAGGGTCTCCCGTGATAAAAGTATAGAGTCCCATCCTTTTTGCTCAATCCATTTGATGCCTGCAGTAAGTCCGCTAATAGTCATCATAGTTGCTGAGCCTGTATCACAGTAAGTCGGGAAAACCGTCATTGATTTTTCATCTTTCGCAATCTCGCAAGCAGCACTGGGGCATATCATAGATACATCCTCAGAAATATACAACCCTCCAATTCCTTGCGTTCCAAAAGGGCCTTTATGCCCAGCAAACACAAAAATATCTGGATCTAATTCTGATAGATTAATCGGTAAAACACCTGCAGTTTGTGCTCCATCCAAAAGACATTTAGTTCCATAGTATTTAGAAAGTCTTACTATCTCTTCATAAGGAAAAACTTCGCCAGTCACATTACTCGCCATAGACATAGCGACCATTCTTGCTCCTTTTTTGAGCTCCTTTTCGAGCACACTCACATCTATTGGACCTTCTTCTCCTCTTGGAATAATTACCCCTTCTACACCTCGCTCCTGCTGTAGCTTATAATACCATCTTGATAGTGCATGATGTTCCATTGTACTAATGATGAGTCTATCCCCTCTTTCCCATGGAAAGTCACTAAACGCTATCGCTAAACTCTGGGTGCAACTCTGAGTAAAAAGAAACCTATTTGAATTTTCTATTCCAAAGCAGGAAGTAATAACCTCTTGCCCTTCCTTGAAAATAGCTAACCACTGATCAGGAGTAAGTCTATTGAAATCAGCTATTGCTTTATTCACTACTTCTGGCTTAGGCCAAGTAGTTCCTGCATTGTTCAGATAAATCATAAGGAAAAGTTAGCATTGAAGATTAACGAAAGCTGTACCTATACTTTTCAGGTCCTAAAAGAAGCTCATCGCTCGATTCCCATCCATCATTTTCTGAGAAGTATTGAATCGCTCCTTCTTTGTCTTCTATTTCCCACTCTACCTCTACCGCTTTCTCATCAGCATAATCCATCATACCTCTACGTTCGTCCACTAAACCAATAAATCCTGTTGGAGAAGTTCGGTAAATTTTCGTCCATCCTTGATCTGCTACCAATTCAAACCCTAAGTGTTCTTCATAGAAAGATTGCATCTTCAATAAGTCATTGTGGTATGTCCATGTGATGGAACCATAAAAGTTCATAGAATCAATCTTGGTCATAACCTTTGGGCTTTCCTCTAGATAAGCAACAAACAATTCATTTTCAGGATGTTGCTTAAACAGTTCAAACTCCAAAAAATACCCTCCTGGATCTACCGCAACAAACCCATCATGTGGGCCCCCATCACGCGGTTTATAGGTGTACTTAATAGGAACTTCCGCCTCTTGTAAATAAACATACCACTCTGGCAACTGATCTGTCAGAAGTGCAATAGCAGTAGAAAGAGATTGATCAGCAGGATGCGTTTCATCAAAAGCATTCAATTGAATGATGGCATCTTCACTAATTTGATATCGATTATCTTCTAATGCTTGTAACCCAAGCACATCACCATAGAATTGATTCGCTTCCACAACATCTTCATAGTATAGATGTGTCACTTGCGCATTGACACCAAAACTATTTAAGGTTCTGAATGAACTGTTATCCGCTAGTAGCCTATTAATCCCTAAAGAGGAATAACCCAACATTCTACCAAGCCTACGAGCAGCTTGTATAGGGTCTATTGTTTTTAAGTCATCTTTTAATTGTAGGTATTGTACTAGCCGAGGATGTTTATATACAAGTACAACTTCCTTATTTTTAGTAATAGACGAAGGCCATAAAGCAGTGATAGGAAAATCATTATCTCTGTAAATATTCAAATCCCATTTTTTTGCAATTTGATCAAAAACATCCCAGTTAGCATTGACTTCATTTTCTGTGAGAGGCGGAGAAATACCAATTGGTTTTGCATCATTAGCAACCATTTCGCAGAGTGTTTCAAAATTGGCTATTGCTGCGTCATCAGATTTGGAACAGGCTATTAACAATAAGCAGCACGGTAGTAGCAAAAGTAAATATCGCATGACCGTAAATATAAGCACATGATCACCAGAGACCGTTGAACATATCATAAAAGTGATTATTTAAAACACTTATATTCATGTCTATGATTTTTTAATAAATCATGATATTCTTGTAGACAAGAAACACTTATTAATAGCCTAACTCTGTAAACCTAATCACACATGGAAGTAAGAGGTTCGATCATTACTAGCATCGATTCATTTGTAAAAGACACTCATCCTAATGAATATGAAAAGTGGGTGAGTAACTTATCTGATTCCACCAAGGAATTGATGAAACGCCCAACAAGTTCAAAGTGGTATCCTATAGAAGATGGAGTACTCCACCCCACTAAAGTAATGTGCGATCTATTCTATAAAGACCCAAAAGAAGGCGCATGGCAATCTGGAAGGTATAGTGCCAAGGCAGGTCTCACTGGAATCTATAAAGTATTCGTCCTAATCAGTACGCCTGCCTTTCTCATGAAAAGAGCGTCTAGAATTTTAGCTACTTTCTACACTCCAACAGAAGTAGCCGTAATGGACAGCACTGATCATTCTATGGTGGTGCATTTCACAGTCCTACCCACTAGCAACCTCTATTTAGAATATCGTATTGCAGGATGGATGGAGCAAGCATTAGAAATATGTGGTTGCAAAGATCTTTCATTAAGAATTACTCAATCTATTGCTAATGGAGACAAATTATTTGAGGTTCAAATTTCTTGGAGATAATGCTTTAGCTCTCATTAAGATAAGATCATAAAAAAAAGCTGTCTCAAAAGTTTAAAAGCATGTCAGGTTGAGCCTGTCGAAACCCCACTTCATTAAAACAGAGTTACATTTCGACAAGCTCAATTTGACAATAGCAGCTAGATTAGATGCTTTTGAAACAGCATCTTTCTTTCGTTGTGAAAGAGCTTCTTAAAATTGAATTGGCAATCTCACCATAGTGTCGTCCCAAGCCATGATCATGTGAGCTCCACCATCTACTTCCTCAAATAGAATGCTGAAAGCCTCAACAGTTGACTCTGTTTTAGCCGTTTCTACTTTTATTTTTGTAACCATTGACTCCTCTGGTTTGTACGCATAGTGCCCCCAACCATCGTTATCTGTACTGAAATGTACTTCCCAGCTGTCAGCCTGTGGAATAGCATACATGGTGTAACGACCAGCTTTCACTTTGTTATCACCAATTTTCACATCTTGCATGAAAGTTATCTCAGTTGCTTCGTTAGCACCGAGTCTCCATACAGCTCCAAATTTTTCTAGTTCACCGAATACTTTTCTTCCGTTCTTTTGCGGTCTTGAATAGACCACTCTGATTTTTGGCTGATTTGCCTTTTTCTCTTCATCTGTTTTAGCAAATGCTCTGAAAGCCGCTCTTGGTGGGAAATAAGCAGCATCCATTGGACTTTTGTCTATTGCAGGAAACTCTTGTGCACTAGAACTTAATGCAATCAATCCAACTAAGGATAATAGTAAAATTTTTTTCATTGTTAAGGTTATTAGTTTGAAAAAATAGTAACACCATTCTTTCCGTATAGTTCATTAACTATAATGAATTTTATTGATTCGCTCATAGTAGTTAGTTTTATAGGATGGCTAAAAGCATCACTTTCACGGCTCCTTTAGCGGATTTCAAATCCAAGCTCTATCGCTATTACATTCCTGTGACTAAAGAAATTGGTGACCCTTTTGTAGTAGGTGACAATAGAAGAATTACTTGCTCCATCAATGGAAACACTCCTTATCCGTGTGCTTTGATGCACATAGAAGGTGGCTACTACATCTTGGTCAATAATCCCTTGAGAAAGAAACTGAGAATAGATGAAGGAGATCAGTTGACAATTTCCCTTGAGAAAGATCATTCCGAATTTGGTCATAAAGTACCTGAGTCGTTTCAAGTGTTACTTGATCAAGATGATGAGGGCAGACATTTTTTTGAGGAACTAACTAAAGGCAAACAGCGAAGTTTGATCTATTTAGTAACGAAAGTAAAGAACATTGATAGTCAGTTAGCTAAAGGACTCGCCATTATGCATCACCTCAAAGAAGCCAATGGAGAATTAGACTTCAAAAGACTCAATGAATTGATTAAAGAATACAATAACAAAAAATCAAAAAATCAGTTTTGATTGAATAGTAGAATTTCAATTATTCATAGTGAAGTGCATATGGATTTAACGCAGGATATTATCCTCGCATTTATCAAAGTTTTTTGTGCTTCCTATTAGTGTTATGAGAACTTTGCTCTAAGAAATTTGAATGCTAATTTTGTTAAACAGATGATGGATATTTCAACAATACTTCTTTGCTCATTAATCACCATATCGACATTCCTTTTTATGGAATTTGTTGCATGGTTTACTCATAAATACGTGATGCATGGTTTTTTGTGGGTTTGGCATAAGTCACACCACAAAGTCCATGATCATACACTTGAGCGAAATGATTTATTTGCTTTGGTATTCAGTATTCCAAGTTTCTGTCTAATATATTATTCAACAGGAATAGAGCAACTACCCTACGTTACTGCGATAGGGATTGGAATATTATGTTATGGAATATTCTATTTCATCTTTCATGATATCCTTGTGCATCAGCGCATCAAATGGCGTCCAAAAAAGAAGACAAACTATCTTAATAGAATGATTCATGCCCATTACATTCATCATTTAAAAAGAACAAAAGAAGGATGTGAAGCATTTGGTTTTCTTTACGCTCCAAAGAAATTTGAAGAAAAGAAAATGACTGAAAAGTAATACTTGATCTATCCAGCATTACTTATTTTTTTATGAATAACCTCTATTTCATTTCACCCGAATAAGTCTCTATTTTTATTACTCTCCATTAAACAATCCTACTTTTAGGATGTTAAATGAATCAACAAAATTCATTTAAATTCTAATGGCAAAAGCTATTGTTATTGGTTCTGGAATTGCTGGAATTGCCAGTGCACTCCGGTTAAAGAAAAAAGGGTACCAAGTAGATGTTTTTGAATCCAACTCATATGCTGGTGGTAAATTACACGCTTTCGAAAATCAAAATTTTCGTTTTGATTTTGGTCCTTCTCTCTTCACCATGCCACATTTGATTGAAGAACTTTTCGAACTTCACAATGTTGAAATATCTAAGTACTTTTCTTATCACAAAAAAGAAGTAGTCTGCAACTACTTTTGGGATGATGGGATCACTTTTTCAGTTCCTGCTGATGAAAATCAATTCATTGATAAAGCTTCAAAAGCATTCAATACTTCAAAGGAATCTCTGAATAACTACCTCAAAAAAAATAGAAAAAAATACGAACTGACATCTGATATTTTTCTTAGTAAATCATTGCACAAGTGGAAGACTTATCTATCCAAAGAAACGCTCTCCTCTTTACTGCAAGTCTATAAACTAGACATCTCAAATACATTAAATGAAGTAAACGAGCAACAATTTTCTGATCCTAAATTAGTTCAGCTATTTAATAGATATGCGACTTATAATGGTTCTTCCCCCTACTCCACTCCTGGGATAATGTCCATGATACCGCATCTTGAAATGCACTATGGCACTTTCTTTCCGAAGGGAGGAATGCATGAAATTTCTCAGAGTCTATATCGTCTAGCTCAAGATCTTGGTATCCAATTCCATTTTAATGAATCTGTCACTAGTATTGAATATGATGGAAATCGTGCTACTGGTATAAAAAGCAGTCAAAATTTCTACAATTCGGATGTAGTAGTAACCAATATGGATGTCTTTTCTACTTATCAGAAACTCCTTCCCAATGTCAAGCAACCCAAAAAAATCCTACAACAGGAGAGGTCAAGCTCTGCCATCATATTCTATTGGGGCATAAAAAAGACGTTTCCAGAACTTGATCTTCACAATATCCTATTCTCATCTGACTACAAAGAAGAGTTTAAAAAAATATTCCAGCAGCATAGCTTGTCTGACGACCCTACGGTTTATATCAACATTACTAAGAAAGAAAAAGATGATGATGCTCCTGAGGGTTGTGAAAACTGGTTTGTCATGATCAACTGCCCAGGAAATTTTGGTCAAGAATGGGATCAAATGTTATTGAAAGCACGTGAAAATGTTATTTCCAAAATCAATGGCATCCTAGATGTAAACATTGAAGAGCACATCGTAACAGAAGACATTTTAGACCCTATTGGGATAGAAAACAAAACTGGATCTCATCAAGGCTCGCTTTATGGAACATCCAGTAATTCGAAATTTGCCTCTTTCCTAAGGCATCCTAATTTCTCTGGACAATTCAAAAATCTATACTTCTGCGGAGGATCGGTTCATCCAGGGGGAGGTATTCCGCTATGTCTTCTCTCCGCAAAAATTGCAACTGATCAAATTCAATCTGTATGAGTTCAATTTCAATAGAAATGAAAGATCCCTTAAAAAGGAATGTGTCTATTTTTATTATTTGGCTATTTCAAATTTCCGCTATCATCGGTATTACAATAGGCTTTCCAGACTGGTTCATCACTAAAACGCCTCTGAACTTAGTCATTATTTTCATCCTAACCATTGTGAATTTTCCCATTAATACAATGAAAAAAACAGGAATCACCTTGGCTTTTTTCTTTGTTGGAATGCTGGTCGAATGGGTTGGCGTCCAGTATGGATTTTTATTTGGAGAATATACTTATGGGAGCAATTTAGGTTTTAAAATAGATGGCGTGCCAATCTTAATTGGAGTCAACTGGGTTATTCTCACCTTGAGTACCGCTGCAATTTCTGCACGCCTTTTTCAAAACAAGATTATTAGGATAGTTGTTGGAGCTCTTTTGATGGTAGGTTTAGATTTTTTCATCGAAGTAGTCGCACCTCCATTCGACTTTTGGACCTGGGCGGCAGATAATGCTCCTTTGAAAAATTATATTGCATGGTTTCTAATCGCCATCTTTTTGCACACGATTTATTACAAATCCAGAATTAAAGGCGACTTTACTTTTTCTTTACATCTATATTTAGCTCAACTTCTATTTTTTGCCTATTTCTATGGATTCTACCGATTATGATTACGCTATTGTTGGTGCTGGTGCTGCCGGAATGCATCTGGCATTGGCTCTAATAGGTGATGCTCATTTTGATTCAAAGAAAATATTAATCATAGAAAAAAGTAAAAAAGACACCAACGATCGTACTTGGTGTTTTTGGGAAAAGGAGAAAGGAAATTGGGATGCAGTAGTTCATCAATCCTGGAAATCCACCGAATTCGTTACTCCTCAAAAGTCGCAGAAATTTGATCTAGGATCATATACCTACAAAATGGTGAAGTCAATTGATTTTTACGCCATGGCTAAGCAAAGACTAATGGCTGCTTCAAACGTTACTTGGGTAAACGATGAAGTAACGAGTATAAGCCAAGGTGCTCCTAACTCAATAATAACATCAACTTTTACATACGAAGCTTATCATGTTTTCGATAGTCAAATTTCAGCCGACTTTCACAATGAAGACAATGGAGCTACCAATATACTCCAACATTTTAAGGGATGGTTTATAGAATCTCCAACACCCGCTTTTGATAAAAATTCATTCATAATGATGGATTTCAGACAAAAACATCCCGATACTACAAGCTTCATTTACGTGCTCCCATTAGATGCTAAAAGGGCATTATTAGAATTCACTTTTTTCTCACCCGAACTGGTAAGTGATGACACCTATGATCAACATTTAGAAACCTACATTCGAGATATACTAAGGTTGGAAGACTACACAATAAATGAAATAGAACAAGGGGTCATTCCTATGAGCAACTATCCTTTTTATAAGGAAAGCAATGAATTTATCACTAAGATTGGTACTGCTGGATCATGGGTAAAAGGCTCCTCGGGTTATTCTTTCAAAAATGCAGAACGATACAGTGCCAAGATCATTGATAATCTTAAACGAGGTGAAAAGCCCAGCAAAAAATTATTCAAAAAGCGTTTCAAACTTTATGACTCTATATTTCTTGATGTCCTCTATCACAACAATCATCTTGGAGAACGTGTCTTTAGCGACATGTATAACAAAAATGACATTGAGAAAATTTTAGCATTCCTTGATGAAGAAACAAGTATTCTTGATGAGCTAAAGATCATTGCCTCTTTTGAGTGGTGGCCTTTCACGAAAGCCCTAATTAAACATATGATTCCCTAAAGGAGCCCCGCTAGAGGGTTGACTCCTTCCCAGCTTCCTAAAGATTCATAAGGTTTAAACCGAGCAAAAAGCTCTTCTTTATACCACTTCAACTCCCTCGTTCTTCTAATCGCTTCCTTATGTGCAGCACTTTCATAAGCAAAGCGTTTCACTGATTCTTCATCCTTCCAGAGACTTATAGTTGCCATTTGTACAATGGGCAATTCACCTACTCCTTTGGTATAAATCAGTCCCTCATTTGTCGAAAGTGATTCATGAGATTTTGGTACAAATCGCCAAAAATCGATCATCCTGCTCCACTTGATGGTAGCTCGAGTGAGAACCAAAGTGGTTGGATTTGATGGTAGTATGGTTGATTGTTCAAAAGGATTCATACGATCCCATTCACCATGAGCTCCCACATTTTTCATGTAAATGTTCCAGATCTCTTCACTTCTATCTTGGTATTCTCTATAGACATCTGCAGACTGAAAATAGTGATCTGCAGATCTTTCGTCTTGCCATACCTGAAGTAAGGCGTAGGTAGACCAGTCTGGCAAGGGATTGAATCCTACACCTTTTCCACTACCCATCAGTTTGTAAAATATCTGTCCTTCTATTTTTGATAGTTTACCATGTGCTAACTGCATCATGCTCAGTGCCCACATTTTGTTGGAAAAACCCTTAAACTTAAAAAAGGTAATGGTCGTGATTTGAGACATAAAAGATTAACAACTCTAGCGTAAGTGTGTTTGAAATTGAATTGATAGTGGACACAGCAGAAGGAAAAAACCTATTTTGAAGAACTGACCAATTTACCCATCCCCTTCCCTTATCAATTGGATTGAATCCATTCGAATACGCGCATTTCCTATCAGATTGATCAATTCCTTTTTCTCATCTAATGCCGTACGAACTTCATCTTGACGGATTGCTTTATTGCGTTTGAACAAAGAAGCCAAACGACCAATCTCATGATCGAGCGTTTCGCTCATCCGTTTCAGTCCTTCATCTACTCCATCTATTCGTAGCTGTTCAGCTATCTCAGCAGCCGCATCCATCATGTCAGGGATGATCGTGTCCACCATCATGGCATTATCTAGAAGATGATCAATTTGTCCTGGTCGTAGTTGCTTGTTGAATAACTCAACAGAATACTCCTCCGTTACTTCCTCGCCACTATGGTTGACCACCACACGTATAGGCGTACTTGGCAGAAATCGATCGACATTGATTCCTTTCTTGCCAGCCGTCTCCAAGACAAACATGACTTCCAACAAGACACCCGTTCTACCTGTTCCTCGCAACACACCATAGCTCGCTCCTCCCGTATCGAGACTAAGTACCATGTCTATCGCTCCAGTGACCATGGGGTGATCCCAACTGATGAAGCTCACATCTTCCCTACTCAAGGCGCGCTTTCTATCAAACGTCACAGAAATTCCCTGGTCAGGAATGGATGGAAACGCCTCTCTATTGGCTCTTGCCGGATGGAGTAAATATGTTCTTGGAGCCAAGTCTTCCATGTCTATGCCAAAGTGTTCGAACACTTTAGTCATATACGTCTCCAATGCTATGTCTTGATCAGCTGTAATGATTTTATCCACCAACTGCTGAGCTACTTTGGGTCTAAACGAGTTCATTTCCAATAGTTTATCTCTCCCACTGGCCAATGTTTGCTTCAACTTCTTTTGATATGCTTTTGTATCCGTAATCAAAGAGGTTAATTGTTGACTAATATCGCTAGAGGAAGTCTCTAGAGTCAATGCGACCAAACGATCGTTGAACAGTTGTCCTATTTGATTACCTCCTTCAATGTTTTCTTCAAAAGCATTGAGGCCTTCATGAAACCAGCGAACCAACACTTCCTGCGGACTACCTTTCAAATAGGGTACATGAATCTGTATATCTTCCGACTGACCAATACGATCCAGCCTACCTATGCGCTGTTCTAACAACTCGGGATGGACAGGCAAATCAAATAACACTAGATGATGAGCAAATTGAAAGTTCCTTCCTTCACTACCTATCTCAGAACATAACAATATCCTAGCACCGTCAGGTTCTGCAAACCAAGCTGCATTTCTATCACGCTGCACAATGGTCAAGTCTTCATGAAATACCGCTACTTTGGCATTACTCAGCTTGGACAAGGCTTTTTCCAATGCCAACACCTTTGCTTTACTTCGACAAATAAGGAGTACTTTATCTTTCTTAAGGTCTGTCAAGAGATTGACTAACCAAGTCACACGTGGATCTTCTGTAAAGTAAAACCGAGGCTTTGTTACTTCTCCTAATGGCTCCTTATCTACTGCATATTCCTTGGACAATCGCTGCATCCAAAGGTCAGCATCTGTTCCACTTTCTAGC